>NZ_JAKUGE010000062.1:0-30616 GCF_022663795.1 Bacillus cereus group sp. BfR-BA-01349 | reverse complement strand
TTCTTCTAATTTTCCCCATAAAAAATCCCCTCCATAATAAACAGTAAAGTAACTTTCTTTCAACTGTCTACTATAAGGGGATCATATCATTACACAAGGTCGTCTTTTTTTAAGGTAAAGTTAAGAAACTATTTATATTATGTATGGCATAAAGAAAGCTCGTTACATGAAGAAGAGACTAGGTGTATGTGAGTGGGGTTTATCAATCATAATGTTATCTCAAGCAGCGATGAGATGTATGTATAGTATTAAAAAAACTAGGGGAATGATGGGAAAGAAAGTATAAGAGGGAGGAATTAATTTTGAAAAAGAAAATGATGACGGTATTCACTATTGGAGTAATGAGTTTAAGTATATTAGGGGGGGCCTCTCCTTCTGAAACACAAAAAGGAAAGACAGATTACACACAGCGCAGTAAAGAACAATTAAATAATGGTAAGATACATGCAGTGCATACAGAAGAAAAAGCAGAGAAACTAGGTATTGAAACGGAAGGAAAAGAACAAATTACACTAGAAAAAGAAATTCATGAAACAGAAGTAGGAAGGGAAGCAGAGCAGTTAGGCATATCGATTGAAGGAAGAGATGTTGGGACACTGTCAGAAGAAATCTATGAAACAAAAGTAAAGCAAGAAGCGTTAAAACTAGGCATATCTATAGAAAATACATCAATTGTAAATTTAATTAATCAAATTAATACGATTAAAATTAATGATGAAGCGGATAAATTAGGTATTTCGACAAATGGAAAAGAAATAGAGGACATTGCAGAAGAAATTTATGGAACGAAAGTAAGAGAGGAAGCAGGGAAGTTAGGTATTTCACCAAAAGGAAAAGAGATAGAAGTGTTAGCACAAGAGGTGTACGAACAAAAAGTGCAGGAAGAAGCAAAAAAATATCATATTGATTTATATGGGAAAGATATATATCAAGTATTAAGAGAAATTAATGAACAAAAGGTGCTACAATTGGCAGATGAGCTTAATATGGACAAA
Source organism: Bacillus cereus group sp. BfR-BA-01349 (assembly GCF_022663795.1). Taxonomy (NCBI): domain Bacteria; kingdom Bacillati; phylum Bacillota; class Bacilli; order Caryophanales; family Bacillaceae; genus Bacillus; species Bacillus cereus group sp. BfR-BA-01349. The sequence continues at coordinate 29,621 of NZ_JAKUGE010000062.1, read as the reverse complement.
GCGAACATGAATATTCAAGAGCTAACAGAAAAAATAAAAAAAGATCAACCTGAGAGAGAAAAAGAACTAAATTTTGTACCAGTGATTCGAACGGATGCTGACGCATTTTATTCTTATTTAACGAACTAAAAAGGGCGTGAGAGTGATACGGAGGTTTAAGTGGTATATATGTATAGCATTACTAGCTATGGCGGTATGGAGTGTATATACAAATGGAGTTACAAAGTATGTGGAGAAGTTAACATTCTTCAATATACAAAACGGAAAAGAACCGGAATTTAGTAATAATGATGAAAAGGTCATTTTATCAAGTGTACCATTAATTCAGCAACTACCAGAGCTAGATCGAGGCTGTGAAGTGACAAGCTTAGCGATGATGTTACAATACGCTGGTGTTTCAGTGGATAAGATGACATTAGCAAATGAAATAAAAAAAGTTGATTTTATAGATGATGGTGTGCGCGGGAATCCAAATGAAGGATTTGTAGGTAATATTTATACATTTTCTGAATCAGGATACGGTGTATATCATGGGCCACTTTTTCAGTTAGCGGAAAAATATTTACCTAATAAAGCTGTAGACTTAACAGGGAAGAATATAGAAGAAATTTATAAGAGTGTAAAAGCAGGACAACCGGTAGTCATGATCACAAATGCAACATTTGCACCATTAGATGCAGATGAATTTACTACATGGGAAACAAATAGTGGAGATGTTTCAATTACGTATAATGAACATTGTGTAGTGCTTATTGGATATGATAAGGAATTTGTATATATTCGAGATCCTCTTAATGAAAGTTTAGATGTAAAAATACCGAGAGAAAGTTTTGAAAAGGCATGGATGCAAATGGGGAGTCAGGCGATTAGTTATGTGAAAAGCTCTAAATGAATGAGTAAGAAAAGAGATGTAAGGAATTGTAAGAGGAGTTTTTGTGGGGGTTTTTTGTTACGAAATAAGAGAACTTGAACTTATTATATAAGCTGAAGTTCTCTTATTTTTTTATGATTACATCTTTAGAAGGAGTGAATATGTAAAAATGCATAATTGACGAAAAATTTACATGTTATCATTATATATTGTTTTATACATGTTAATTGTATAAAATGACACAAGTATCCACATTACATAAAGGAGGCTTATTATGCAAAAAATATTTAACTGGGTTAAATGTATGAGTATCAATAAAAAATTAATCATTTCATTTTTTATTATTTTAACTATACCAGGAATTATTATCGGTGGTGTTTCATATCAAACTGCCAAAACAAATTTTGAACATCAAATGACAGCTAAAGCAAAGGAGAATATTTCGATTTTAAATACTGTTATTTCTCAAAATATAGAAGAGAAATTTGTTGATGCGACGTACTTTGCAGACATCTTAACAGAGGATACCTATCCAAATGGACAGGAAGAAATAGTAAGAACGAAGCTAGCGCAATATATAAAACTTCATCCAGAAGTAGAAGGTATTTATATTGGAACAGAGACAGGAAAGTTTATAAGAGAACCATTTATCCAAATGGATGGTGGGTATAATCCAACAGATAGATCTTGGTATAAAGAAGCACATGAAAATAAAGGGAAAGTAATTGTTACTGCACCATATCAATCAGCATCTACAAAAAATATGGTAGTGACAATTGCAAAAGAAGTAAAAGATGGTAAAGGTGTTATAGGAATTAACTTAAATCTAGATAACATCTTGAAAATTTCCAAAATGATTAACATTGGTGAAAAAGGTTATGCAGTTATTTTAGATCAAAATAAGCAAATTGTTAGTCATCCATCTAGAAAACCAGGTGCAAAAGTTACTGATCCTTGGATTAAACCAATTTATGAAGAAAAACAAGGAAATGTCTCTTATACAGAACAAGATGATAAAAAGAATTTAATCTTTGCAACAAATGAGAAAACAGGTTGGAAAGTAGTTGGTGTTATGTTCGATGAAGAAATTAACCAAGCTGCCAGTCTAGTGTTTTATAAGACTTTGATTGTCATTGCTATTGCTATTGCATTTGGTAGTATATTAATTTATTTCATTACAAAGTCTATTACAGGGCCATTACGAAAAATAGCTGAATCGGCATATAAAATTAGTAAGGGAGATTTAACAGAGAAAATTACAATCCATTCCAAGGATGACATAGGGAAATTAGGGAATTCATTTAATGAAATGTCTACGTCTTTACAAGATGTTATTATCCAAATTAGCTTTTCAGCAGAACATGTTGCAGCATCGGCTGAAGAGTTAACAGCGAGCGTACAGCAAGCAAATGATGCGACAGATCAAATTACAATTGCGATGGAACAAGTATCAGGTGGGGCTGAGTCACAAAGTCAAGGTGTTGAAGAAGGTGCTGCTACATTACAACAAGTAAATACAGCAATTCAAGATGTAACCGGAAGCGCAGAGTCAATTTCTATTTCCTCATTACATGCCCGTGAAAGAGCTAAAGAGGGAGAAGATTTAGTTGAACAAACCGCAAAACAAATGCAGTCTATTTCTAGGTCGGTATCCGAGTCAGATGCTATTATTAAACTTCTTGATGAGAAATCAAAGCAAGTAGGAGCTATTTCTGAAGCAATTCAAAACATTGCAACTCAAACAAACTTATTAGCTTTAAATGCGGCTATTGAAGCAGCAAGAGCAGGTGAACAGGGACGAGGATTTGCTATTGTAGCAGATGAGGTTAGAAAATTAGCAGAGCAATCAGGAGAGTCATCTGGAGAGATTGCAAATTTAATTGCAGAAATTAAGGCGGATATTGAACATACTGTTAAGGCGATGGATAATGTGAATGGAGAAGTTCAACAAGGCCTTGATGTTGTAACAAAAACGAAAGTAAGTTTTACGGAAATTTTAAGTTCTACTACACATATTGTTTCTCAAGTTAATCAAATGGTAGAAACAACGAAGAGAATTGCTGGAGATGCAAATGAAGTGACAAATGCTATTGATGAAATTGCAGCTGCTGCAGAAGAAAATACAGCTAGTATGCAAAGTGTTGCAGCTTCAACAGAAGAACAGGTTAATTCCATGGAGGAAATTAGTTCAGCTTCGCAAAACTTAGCTGAGATGGCAGAAGAACTACAAGCGATGACTAGTAAATTTAAAGTATAATAACAGCAGATAAGTAAGGTGAAAATAATATCACCTTACTTATTTTTCTATTCAGCAATTAGGGGAGTCATTAACAGGATGAAAAAAAGAAAAAGACTATGGAATTTATGGAAAACGATTACATTGTTAGTTTGTACAGTTGTAATTTTTTCTTTACTTGTGACAGATATATTAATTAGTCATAATGTAGAACGGACGACGGAGGATAGCCAAGCAGAGAAAGCAAAAACAATTGCACACATTGTGGCGAATGATTCGATTGTAATCGATGGTTTGGTTGGGAAAGCAGATACCTCTGCAATCCAAACGTATACAAATAGAATATTACAAAACACAGGTGTTCAATTTATTGTAGTTATGGACATGAATGGAATAAGAAAGTCACATCCAAATCCTCAAAAAATAGGGCATCATTTTATTGGGGGAGATGAAGGGCCTGCATTGAAAGGAAAAGAACATGTATCGTTAGCAGAAGGAACTTTAGGTATTTCCATGCGAGTGTTTGTACCAATATTTTCTGAAACAGGTGAACAACTTGGAGCAGTGGCTGTTGGTATTTCAGCAGATAATGTAAAAGAGAGAGTTAAGGAAAGTAGACATATCATTTATATTGGTGTTGGAGTGGGTGTATTAGTCGGAATTATAGGAGCAATATTGCTAGCTAGACATATAAAGAAAAGTTTATTCGGTCTTGAGCCGCACAGGATAGCAAAAATTCTTGAAGAAAGAAATACGATGCTACAATCTGTAAAGGAAGGTATTATTGCTGTAGATAAAGAGGCTAGAGTAACGTTAATTAATAATGAAGCGAAACGTCTATTTAAAAAAAGCGGACTTGAAGAAGATTTTATCGGTAAAGATGTTGAGTTGTATATGCCAAATTCACGTATAAAAGAAGTATTGCAAACGGGAGAAGTACAATTAAACGAAGAACAAAATATTTATGGAATTACGATTGTGACGAATCGAGTTCCTTTATATGTAAAAGGAGAAATAGTTGGTGCAATTGCAACATTTCGTGATAAAACAGAGATTAGAAAACTAGCAGAGGAACTAACTGGTATTAGACTATATGCAGAAGCATTACGGGCACAATCTCATGAGTTTATGAATAAGATGCATGTCGTATTAGGGCTTACACATATGAAACAGTATGAAGAATTACAGAAGTATATAAGCGGCATGGTATCAGAGCATCAATATGAAATTGGTGGAGTTATGAAAAGAATAAAAAGTCCAGTATTTGCTGGTTTTTTACTAGGTAAGCTCAGCTATGCTAGAGAGAAAAATATAAAATTAATTATAAGTGAAGATTCTTATATGCCGGAAATAGATGATGAAAGTATTACTCATGAACTTATTACGATTGTCGGAAATTTAATTGATAATGCATTAGAAGCAGTGACGAATTGTGAAAAGAAGCAAGTTGAAGTTGAGATACAACATGGGGATATACTAACTATTACAGTACAAGATACGGGAAAAGGTATACAAGAAAAAGAAATAGAGGAATTATTTACGAAAGGTTATTCCACAAAGGGAGATAACCGCGGTTATGGTTTGTATCTTGTAAAAGAAAGTATACAGCGAATAAATGGGGAAATTCATATGCATTCATTAGTAGGAAAGGGAACAACGATAACAATTGAAATACCTAAAGGTAGGGATGAGAGGCAAATATGATTAAAGTTTTAATTGTAGAAGATGACCCGATGGTAGCAATGTTAAATACGCATTATTTAGAACAAGTAGGAGGGTTTGAACTTGTTCAAGCAGTTAACTCAGTAAAGTCAGCGATAGAAGTATTAGAGAAATCACGAGTGGATTTAGTATTACTTGATATTTTTATGCCTGAAGAGACTGGGTTTGAGCTTTTAATGTATATCCGGAACCAAGAAAAAGAAATCGATATAATGATGATTTCAGCTGTACATGATATGGGGAGTATTAAAAAAGCATTACAATATGGAGTTGTAGATTATTTAATTAAACCATTTACATTTGAACGATTTAAAGAGGCATTAACTATATATCGAGAAAAATTTACTTTCATGAAAGAACAACAAAAAATTAGTCAATCGGAATTAGATTCGTTAATTTTACAAAAAGAAAAAAGAGAGCCTACTGTCACGAAAGAGCTTCCGAAAGGTTTAACGAAGCAAACGTTGCAATTAATTTGGCAGAAGATCGAGTCTCTGAATGGAAGAGTATTTACAACAGATGAAATGGCACAATTAGTTGGAATTTCAAGAGTTTCTATTCGAAAATATGTAATGTTTCTGACTGACATTGGGGTGTTAGAAAACGAAATGATGTACCAACATGTGGGAAGACCTGTAAGTAAATTAAGATGTGTTGATCAAAAGAAAATAGAGTTTTACGTATAAGCGACTTAATATAAGTCGCTTATACTTTTTTTAATTACAAAATCAATTACAAAACTTACAAAAACTATTTTTACTATTGAAAGCGTTTTAATATTGTTATTAAGAAAACGAGGGGGTGCCATATGGGAATTCAAAAGAATGTGGAAGCGGTATCATTTTCTGAAGGAAATGAAGTACAAAGAGAATCTTTCGCTTCTAAAATTATGAATGTAAAAATCGGTGTTATACCTTTACCGTTATATGTAGTATTGGCTGCTATTATTTATGGGGCATCTGTATATAATAAATTGCCAGCAGATATGATTGGTGGATTTGCAGTTATTATGATCATGGGGATTTTCTTAGGCGATATTGGGATGAGAATTCCAATTTTAAAAAATATCGGCGGTCCAGCAATACTTTCGTTATTTATTCCATCATTACTTGTATTTTTTAACTGGATGAATCCAGCTTCAATGGAAGCTGCGACTATGTTAATGAAAAAATCGAACTTTTTATATTTATATATTTCTTGTTTAGTAGTCGGAAGTATTTTAGGAATGAACCGTAAAGTGTTAGTACAAGGTTTCGTTCGCATGTTTATTCCTTTAGTAGTAGGGACGTTAGCTTCTGTAGCAGTAGGATTATTGGTCGGTTCATTATTTGGATTTGAAATGAAGCACACATTCTTCTTTATCATCGTACCAATTGTGAGTGGTGGTATCGGGGAAGGGATTTTACCATTGTCGCTAGCTTATAGTGATATTTTAAATGAATCATCAGCAACGTTTGTATCACAGCTTATTCCAGCAGCTATTATTGGAAATATGTTCGCAATTGTAAGTGCAGGGTATATGAAGCGTTTAGGTGAGAAGAAACCGGAGCTTAGTGGTAACGGTGTATTAGTGAAAACAGACAACCAAGCAGAATTATTAAAAGAACAAAATACAGAGAAGCCAATTGACTTCTCATTAATGGGAGCAGGTTTATTAATTGCGTGTACGTTCTTTATCTTCGGAGGATTTGCTTCTAAGTTCATCGGTATTCCTGGGGCAATCATTATGATTTTCTCAGCAGCGCTTGTGAAATACTTTAAATTAATGCCAGCAAAAATGGAGCAAGGGGCATTCCATTTATATAAATTTATTTCGAAGAATTTAACTTGGCCTTTAATGGTTGGATTAGGATTGCTATATATTCCGTTAAAAGACGTAGCAGCAGTTCTTTCAGTAGGATATGTTGTTGTGTGCGCATCGGTTGTTCTTACAATGGTAGCATCAGGTTTTCTTGTAGGGAAAGTGATGAAGATGTATCCAGTTGAATCGGCGATTGTAACTGGATGTCATAGCGGTTTAGGTGGAACTGGAGATGTTGCTATTTTATCGGCTTCAAATCGTATGGAATTAATGCCGTTCGCGCAAATTTCGACTCGTTTAGGCGGGGCAGCAATGGTTGTAACGGCGACAATATTATTAAAGATGTTTTCATGATCAAACAAGCTAGCTATATTCATATAGCTAGCTTGTCAAATTAAGGGGAGATTATAAGTATGTTAGCAAATCAAATTAATGAAAGATCATTGTTATTGCATAAAGAATTAGTAGGGAAAATTGAAATTACAAGTAAAGTTGAGGTAAATTCAGCGGATGATTTAAGCCTGACGTATACACCAGGTGTAGCGGAGTCTTGTAAGGCAATTGCAGCAGATGAAGAAACGGTGTATGACTATACAGCACGTGGCAATATGGTGGCAGTTGTTTCAGATGGAACAGCGGTACTCGGCTTAGGAAACATTGGACCGAAAGCGGCTATGCCTGTTATGGAAGGAAAAAGTATTTTGTTTAAGAAGTTTGCGAATGTAGATGCTTTCCCATTATGTTTAGGCACAACGGATGTAGATGAAATCGTTACCCTTGTAAAAAATTTAGAGCCTACATTTGCAGGGATTAATTTAGAAGATATTGCAGCACCGCGTTGTTTTGAAATTGAAAAACGATTAAAAGAAGAAACGAATATTCCTGTATTCCATGATGATCAACATGGAACAGCAATTGTCGTTTTAGCAGCTGTTATTAATGCATTAAAAGTTGTTAGCAAACAAATGGATAATGTGAAAATTGTTATTAACGGTGCGGGTTCGGCAGGAATTGCAATTGGAAAATTATTATTAAAGGCTGGTGCAAAGCACATTACGCTAGTTAGCCTAGAAGGTATTGTTTGTGAAGGTGAAACATGGATGAACGAAGCACAAATTGAAGTTTCAAAAAAGACAAATCGTGAACATGTGCGTGGAACGTTAAAAGAAGCGATTAACCAAGCTGATATTTTTATTGGCGTATCTGCTCCTAACGTATTAACGAAAGAACTTGTACAGACGATGAATGAGAAAGCAATTGTGTTTGCAATGGCGAATCCAATTCCAGAAATCTTCCCTGAGGATGCATTAGAGGCTGGGGCAGCCGTAGTAGGAACTGGGCGCTCGGATTATGTGAATCAAGTAAATAATGTATTGGCGTTTCCCGGAATATTCCGCGGTGCGTTAGATGTGCGCGCAACTGATATTACAGAAGAGATGAAATTAGCGGCAGCATATGGGATCGCTAACATCATTACTGATGAAGAACGTAATGCGAATTATGTAATCCCGAATCCATTAGATAAAAGAGTTGTTCCAAGTGTTGCGGAAGCAGTAGCGAAAGCAGCTATTGATTTAGGCGTGGCACAAATTACGAAAATACCACGTTATTAATAGCTAAAAGCAGTGCCTAAAAGGCACTGCTTTTTTGAGATAAGAAATCAAAATAATGAAGAAGTGTAGAATTATTTATGTTTCTTCACTATTTATTTAATTCCATTGCAACTTGTTTACCATTCACTAAAACCTCAGTTACTGCTACGATTACTTCTATCATTTTTTTCATCTCTCATCTCTCCTCGTTCATTTCTTACTTTAAGTATAAGAGAAGAGAGATAATTCAACTATCGAAGTACATGACGTAGAAATTACATTGTTGTAAGAAAGTTGTTTATTTTTGTCACTTTACTCAGCGGTGATTACAAACTGATCATAATATTTTTCATTCACATATATATTTAATAACCATAATCCAGATGAAGGTAGTGACATAGCGAGAGGGAGTTCGCTTGTAGTAGAATTGATTGTATTTGAAGTAGTCCAAGTTTGTTTGGAAATTTCTTTTTGAAAGAGTACTGGTGTTGGAGTTACAGATCCTTGTTTTAGCGCAATAATAGACAATTTTCCAGTTGGTATTTCAGAATCTAGAAAGTACCACATTATTTCATTTTGTTCATTTGCGATAATAGGACTATCAGCCATTGCGATTTTTCCTTCGATGCCTTTTAAAGGTATTTTTCCGTCTATGAATGAGGGTGCTTCTTCCCAATTTACATCTTTTAAAACACTAAGATGAAAGAAGGAAGGTGCGTTCACTTGATTGGACGTTGCGACAGCTTCAGTTTTAGATGCTTTTGAATCAGGTTGTGCTTGTGTGCATCCAGTGAGGAGGAAGGAGAGAAGTAGCATAGTTCCGATTTTTTTCATGGTGCCACACTCCTAGTTTTTATTGTTAGTGTAATTGTATTTGCTAGAAGGCGGGACAATTCCTTTAAAATGTCAAAAGAGGTCGTAAGTTTTGTACGACCTCTTTTGACATTTTGTATCCCGTAAAAGCCCGATTGGTGTAGGTTAATAATCAGTGGGAGATAGCCCCACTAATTAAAGTTTCATTTTATATTTGTTCCGTTGTATAGGTTGGTTCGGTTTCTTTTTGGGGCATCGTCAAAAAAATAACGGATAGAACGATACATATGCCGCCTAATAATTGATATGCTCCAAAAGATTCACTTAGCCAAGTGATTGAAACGATGGCAGCTACAAGGGGTTCAATGCTAGATAAAATGCTTGTTTCTGTTGCTGCTAAATATTTAAGACTACCGATATACAGAAGGAAAGAAAGGGTACCACTAATAATGATAAGAATAAGCATAGAAAAAGTTTTTAGTGTAAAGGTTTGTGAAAATTGATTCCACCCGAATGAATGATTATAAATAAGTAGTGCAATTCCTCCGATTAACATCCCCCAACCAATTACTATAGTTGTTCCGCATGCTTTAATAAGCGAAGCTGGATGAAGGGTATAAAATGCAAATCCAATTGCTGTTAATAGTCCAAAAATAATAGCTTCTTTAGATAAAACAATATTTTCAATTGAGCCATTTGTAATAATAAAGTATGTTCCTATTAGCGCGGCTATAATTGCGAATAGTTGCATGGAAGCAGGGAATTTTCTTTGTTCAAATGCAACATACATGGTAATAAGAACAGGACCTAGAAATTGAAATAGCGTTGCTGTGACCGCGTTACTAATATGAACCGTTTCGATAAAGGCGTATTGCGCACCAAGCATGCCGAGAATAGAGAAAATAATAAGTTGTATAGAATATCTAGGGTGTTTCCAAATTTGAAATATGTTTTGTTTCTTTATAAGTAAGAAAGACAAAATAAATATTCCTGCAAGTAACAATCGAATTGTTAAAAAATCAATTGAGGATACATTAGTATGCTGAAATAGCCACTGAATCATTGGACCAGATAATCCCCATAATGTAGCCCCTGTAATAATCATAATGAGTCCGATACGTCTACCATTGTTCATTATCATGTTTCTCCTCTCCGGTATTTGATTTTTGATGTGTGACATGATAAAAGGAATTATATATAAAATCTGGTACTGTAAAAAGTATTAGATTTTAGTTTTATTAAGGGGTCAGATATTATGTTAGAATTAACGCCTAATTTAAATGTGAATAGTAAAAAGGCATTGTATGTGCAATTGTATGAGTATATAAAAAAAGAGATTAAAGATGGATCGATTGTCCCTTTTACGAAATTACCGGCTAAGCGAAAGTTAGCGATACATTTACAAGTAAGTAAAAATACAGTAGAGGCAGCCTACGAACAATTACTTGCAGAAGGTTATATTGAATCGATATCGAGAAAAGGTTATTTTGTATGCAAGATTGAGCAAATGGTTCATGTAGAGGATAGCGAAGAGAGGATAGAAGAAGTCCCGTTTCAGGAGAAGCGTTATAAATTTGACTTTACACAAACAGGAATTGATACAAATGCTTTTCCATTTAATATGTATCGGAAAATTGTAAATGAAGTATGGCAACCGCATAATAACGAACTTCTCTTTCTAGGACACCCTCAAGGGGAAGCAAGCTTAAGAGAAGAGATTACAAATTATTTGTATGAATCTAGAGGTGTGCGTTGTTCAGCTAGTCAAATTGTATTAGGAGCGGGAACACAAATATTAGTGAAACTATTGTTTCAATTGTTAAAGGAAAGCAATTATGCAGTTGAAAACCCAGGGTATCATAGGAAGATGGTTGTTTTTGAACAGGGAGAAGCAAGAGTCAAAATGTTATCTTTAGATAGAGATGGAATTTGTATTGCAGATTTAGAAAATAGCAATGCGAATGTTGTATTTGTTACACCTTCCCATCAGTTTCCATCTGGAATGATTATGCCTATTACGAGAAGGATGCAGCTTTTACAATGGGCAAAGAAAGAAGAGAACAGGTATATTATTGAAGATGATTACGATAGTGAATTTCGTTATTCTGGAAAGCCTATACCGGCGCTGCAAGGGTTAGATACAGAGGGGAAAGTTATTTATATGGGGACGCTATCTAAAGCATTATTGCCATCGCTACGGATGAGCTATATGGTGTTGCCGAAGAAATTAATTAAAAAGTATCAACAGCAATATTTATTTTATACACAAAGTGTTTCAAGAATAGATCAAGAAGTGATTAGAAGATTTTTAAATGAAGGATATTGGGAAAAACATATTCATAAAATGCGTGTTGTCTACCGAAAGAAGAGAGATAGACTTGTTTTTGAAATAGAGAAGTATTTCTCTAATCGTGTTGAAGTGATAGGAGAAGATTCCGGATTACACATTTTATTAAAAGTGCATAATGGAATGCGGGAAGAAGAATTAATTCAAGAAGCTGCGAAATATAGTATTAAAATATATCCTGTGTCTACGTACTATAAAGACGGTACGGCGCCTGAGAGTGTAGTTTTACTTGGGTTTGCGATATTATCAGAGGAAGAGATTGCGAAAGCGATTCAATTATTACACACGGCATGGTTTACAAGAAAGTAAAAAACATCCTCCAAACATGAGGATGGTTTTTATTATTTATTTTCATCTAAGAATAAGACCATATGCTCTTCGTCCCAATATTGTCCGTTATATTTTAATGAACGTTCTTGTACACCGAATGTTTTAAAACCTAATGATTCATAAAGTTTTTTCGCTCCATCGTTGCCAACAACAACATCAAGCATAACTTGTTCTACTTCTAAAGATTTAGCAAGCTCAAGACATTCTTTAATAAGTGCTTTTCCTGCTCCAAGTCCGCGTGCTTTTGGAGATACATATACAGAACCGATTTTAGCTTTATGTTCTTGTTTTACATATGGTTTCGTTTCTAGTGTTGCAACCCCGATTAATTTTCCATCTTTAAATGCACCTAGCGTATAGTTTTCATCTTGTGCTAATTTTTGTGCTTTATATTCAATCGCACACTCTTTATTAATAATATCTTCATAAGAAGAGCTGAATGCTTCAGGGTTTTGCTTTAATCCTTCTACGCGAAGTTCTAAGTAAATTTCTGCTTCGTCTTTTGTTAATACATGGATATCCAATTATATCACCCTCCAAATCTTTGCAAATGTACCTTTATTTTATATTGAAATAAGAATAATTTCAAAAGCTTAGCTTATATGAGCTGTTTTTATGAACAAAATAACACCAGTAGTGTTTACTACTACTGGTGTTTTCACACGCATATTATTCAAAAGGTAGCTCGATTATAAAGTTTGTTCCCGCTCCTAATTGGCTTGTTACTAGAATAGAACCGTTATGCAATTCTACAATTTCCTTTGCAACAGCTAGCCCGATGCCTTTTCCGCCTGTAGCTCGTGTTCTAGATTTATCAACACGATAAAAACGGTCAAAAATATGCGGGATATCTTCTTCAGGAATACCTTCACCTTCATCTTGTACACTTATTGTAAAAGAATCTGTTTCCATGAGTACACGTATCGTAATGGATGTGTTTTCTGGCGAATGTTGATAAGCGTTGTGTAATAAATTTAACATAACTTGTTCCATACGTCTTTCGTCTATACAAACTTCTAAATCATCTTTGCAATATACATGAAGTTGCATTTGCTTATTCGTTAATGTTGTTTTTGTTTTTTCAACCATTCGTTCTAAAAATGGCTGAAGAAGCACTTTTTGTTTTTTTATAACAAATTGGTGTTGTTCTAATTGTACAAGCATAAATAAATCTTGGACGAGATCGGTTACACTATCCGTTTCATCCTCAATGATTTGTAAGTATTCTTCTCGCTCCTCTTTTGTTAAAGAGTCTCTCTTTGCTACCTTTGCATAACCTTTCATATAGGTCAATGGAGTTAATAGTTCATGAGCGACACTAGCGAGAAATTCATTGCGCCCTTTTTTCATATACGTAAGTTCACTCGATAAATCTTCAATTGTTTTTGCTAAACTTCCGAGTTCATCATTCCGTTTAATACCTAATTGAATTGGCTTATTTAATTTTGACATTTTTTCTGTCGCTCTCTTCATTTTTACAAGTGGTTCTGTAATAACGCGTGAAAAAACAAAGACAGAAATTGTTGTTAAAATAATTGTTAAAACGCTAATGATAAGAAATTGGTTCATGAGTTTAAGTAACATATTTTCTAGGAAAGATGTTTTTAATAGCATATATAGCTTTCCTTGAAACTTTGTTGTGTTAAGTGGGCTTACTGTTGTGATGAACTTTGATTTTTTCCAGTTCCTTTCAACGACCAATCCGCCGTCTGGGACAGTTTCTGTTTTACAAGTAAGTTGTTTTTGCATATCTTTTGTTACGGGTTCTGAGGTGGAAATAATTTTGCCGTTATGGTCAGTAATAATGATAGCTATATCGGAGTTAGAAATTGATTCCGATTCAACTAAGTGTGCAGCCTCATTCGTAATATCGAATTCAGGATACACAGGGCGTTTAGGACTTTTATTATGTTCAGCGTGTTTCATTTCTTTATAATATTCATCCCGTCTCTCGCGGCTTTTTATTTTTTTACTATAGCGATTACCTTTCTCTAAAAGAGCATCTGTTTCCTCTACAATACGCATTTTTGAAAGGCTTTTATAAAAAGATACGAAAGCAATTGTTTCAATACATAAAGCTAATATTAAAAAGTATGTCCCAATTTTAAGGGAAAGTTTACTCATTTTTTCACCATACCTTATTCATAATAAAGAGTCAGTGGTATACGATTTCCCACTGACCGAAGTAATTATTCACTTTTCCATTTATATCCGACTTTATAGACCGTTTCTAAGTAATCTTCAATTGGAAATCCTTTTTTGCGTAGTTTATCACGGATATTACGAATGTGTGAATCAATTGTTCTATATTCGATATCTGTTTCATAGCCCCAAATTTTTTCGATTAAATCATCTCGGCTATAAGCACGGTTTGTATTTTGCAAAAATAGTCCGAGTAACGAAAATTCGATAGGAGTTAATGAGATTTTTTCATCATAAACTGTGACAGTATGTTTCGTTTTATCCCACTCAATACCATTGAAACTAACAAAGCCATCTTTTTTTGTACGGCGTAATATAGCCTCGATTCGTGCGACTAATACATGCTCATCAAATGGTTTTGTAATATAATCATCTGCGCCCATCGTGAGGCCTTTCACCATATCGTAGTTTTGATTACGAGCTGTTAACCTAATGATAGGAACATTGGAAATTTGACGAATTTGATAGCAAGTATCCCATCCATCCATATTTGGCATCATAACATCTAATAAAATAATATCGAATTCTTTTTGTTCGATTAAATTTAGTGCTTCAAGGCCAGAGGTAGCTTTCATGCAAAAATAGCCGCGAGGGCTTAAGAACAGATCTAATAATCGTAACATACGTTCTTCATCGTCTACTAATAAAATTTTTACCATAATCTTGTGCACCCCAAACTGTTCATTCTACTTGTATAGTTTACATGAAAATAATAAAAAACTCTTTTTATGTGATTGAGTGGAAGAGTTATTTTTCGCTCAGAGTAATTGACATAAAAAATGCACTAGTTTTGCACAACTATTTTTTATAATAGAAAACGTAGCGACACAAAATACCCTATGTTGCGACATAACGTCATGTCATTTTATTTATAAAATGACAATTCCATTCTATTGTGTATGTGAGATAGAGAGGGTTTTCGTATTCACCTCGCATCGGATAAGAAAAATTTCCTATCTCACACTTTTTTTTAAAGGAGATCATACACATGAATTCAAAAGAAGAAATTTCAAAAAAAGAAAAGCAAGATCGTAATACGGTTGTCATGTGTGTTGCCGTATCTATGATTATTATTATAAGTTGCGTAAATAAAATTTTGGGGATTTTATAATATAAAAAAGCTGATTGCTTCTTAAGGAGCAATCAGCTTTTTTCATTGTTAGGGGAGTATTCCTATATGATAAACCAAGGTAAAATTGCTAACCCAGAAGTTACAATTGCTGTAGTAAATATTAAAAGCATAGCTCGTTTGTTTTGTTTCATATCACATTCTCCTCTACATATCAAGTACATGCGATCAGCGTGGGATGTAGTTCCCCACTGAGTAAAGTTTCACTTTATATTTTTAGTATAATGAATGGTAAGGATTGGTACGATCGATAAAGGTGACATGAAGATTACATTGTTGTAATGCAAAAAAACATCTTTCTTATTAAGAAAGATGTTTTTGGAAAACTACCCCGCTATTTGTGGGCAGTAACTCCCACCTTAAAATTCAGCGAATGCGAGGGAGTTAGGTGGGCGATAACTGCCCGTAAAAGCCCGATTGGTTCAACTAATACTCAGTAGGGAATGGAAAAAAACACTGAGTAAAGTTTCACTTTATATTGAAGTATTAATCATTTAAGAACAAAACCATATGTTCCTCGTCCCAATATTGACCATTGTGTTTTAATGAACGCTCTTGTACGCCGTAAGTTTGGAAACCTAATGACTCATATAATTTTTTTGCACCAACGTTACCAACTACAACATCAAGCATGAGTTGTTCTACATGTAATTTATCGGCATTTTCAATAATTGCTTTAATTAGAGCTCGTCCTGCTCCGAGACCACGTGCTTTTGGGGAAACAAAAACGGAGCCAATTTTTGCTTTATGTTCTTGTTTAATAAATGGTTTTGTTTCTAAAGTAGCGATACCAATTAAATCATTATCTTTGAAGACACCTAGAGTATACTTATCCGGATTGCTTAATCGTTTAGCCATAGCAGCCACAGGATTTTCATGTTTAAGAACATCTTCATAAGAAGAGCTAAAAGCTTCCGGATTCTTCGTTAAACCTTCCATACAAACTTTTAAATATATTTCTGCGTCCTCTGTTGTTAATAAGCGAATTTCCATAGTTGTAACCTCCCTGGTGGATTTCAAATAAATCCATTACTTTTATAAGATTGAGTATATGTTTTGTTAGTATTCTCTTTTAATTTGTAAAAGAATGAAAAGATATATGCTACAATGTTTTGTTTTAATTATGTAATGAAATTATATATTAACTTTGTTAACTATTCAAGTGTTTAATATGTTACATTTTTATAACTAAAATAACTCCTCGATTGAGGAGTTATTTTTTAAACATTGGATTGATAGCCATCAATTCGTTTTGGATGTGTGTAAATATTACAAGATTCATTTCTAATAAATCCTACGACTGTAATGCCTAAATCATGGGCAAGTTGCAATGCCAGTTTTGTTGGAGCGGATTTAGATAGAACAATTTCACATCCGATTTTTGAAACTTTGAGTAAAATTTCGGATGAAATACGTCCGCTAAATGCGATGATTTTTCCTTTAATGGATATATCGTTACGCAAACAATGACCATATATTTTATCTAATGCATTATGTCTTCCAATATCCATTCTTGATAGGAGGATATTGTTTCGATCACATAGCGCGGTATTGTGAACACCGCCAGTTTGGCGAAATGTAGTAGAAGATTGTTGCAAGGTATTCATTAAGTGAAAGCATTCTTCAGGAGTAATTTTTACATGTATATCATGTAAGTCTTTTGCTTTTGCTGCGTCGTTTACGAAAATAAAACCTTGTCTACCTTTTCCGCAGCAAGAAGTGATGTATCGTTTATTATATAAAGTTTGATAGAGCGGATTCACTTTTGATGATTTTACATGGACAATTCCGTTATCTTTTTGAACCCATAGTTCTTCAACATCTTTATAGGAAGAAATAATCCCCTCAGAAATTAAAAAACCAATTACCATATCTTCAATATAATTTGGTGTGCATACGACTGTTACATATTCTTCACCATTCAACTTAATAGTAATAGGAGATTCTGTAACAATCTCATCAAGCTGTTTTGAAAATGTACCAGATTGATAGCGTACAATTGTATAAGTCTCTTGCGTAGGCCCCATATTAAATTCCCCTTTTATATGTATTTCTCTCCCACATTTATCATAAAACAATGGAAAAAATAAAAACACCTATTAACAAGAAGATCACAGATTATTTTGGTTATTATTGTATATGTACGATATAATAGAACTGTAGAATAGTGATAATTTCAAGCTTTCGTAGTTATACCTTATAACATCTAGAATCGACTTCATAAGAAAGTATTTGGGTAGAGCGTTTCAAAAATATGTACAGTAATGCGATTTTGAAAACGGATTCATAATTGTGTTGTACAGTTGGTTGTAAGGAGAGGGGAAACTATGGCAGAACAGACAGTCCGTGTAACCGTCGATGGTAAAGAATTTTTTGCATCAGGTGAAAAGACGATACTACAATTATTTAACGAGAGTAATTTGGAACATCCTCAAATTTGTCATGTACCAGAAGTAGATCCAATTCAAACTTGTGATACGTGTATTGTAGAAGTAAATGGGAAGTTAATGCGTGCTTGTTCAACGAAATTAGAGAATGGTATGCATATTGAAAGACAGTCCCAGCGTGCAAAAGAGGCACAGACTGAGGCAATGGATCGGATATTAGAGAATCATTTATTGTATTGTACTGTTTGTGATAACAATAATGGTAACTGTAAAGTCCACAATACAGTACATATGATGGGAATTGAGGAACAGAAATATCCGTATGAGCCGAAAGTAAGTGCGTGTGAAGTGGATATGTCACATCCATTTTATCGATATGATCCAAATCAATGTATTGCTTGTGGGCAGTGTGTAGAAGTATGTCAAAACTTACAAGTGAATGAAACTATATCGATTGATTGGAGCTTAGACCGTCCACGTGTTATATGGGACAATGGTGTAAGTATAAATGACTCATCTTGTGTAAGTTGTGGGCAGTGTGTAACAGTATGTCCATGTAATGCGTTAATGGAAAAAACAATGCTGGGTGAAGCTGGATTCATGACAGGATTGAAACCGGATGTGTTAGATCCGATGATTGATTTTGTAAAGGATGTAGAACCTGGATATAGTAGTATTTTAGCAGTTTCAGAAGTAGAGGCTGCGATGCGTAAGACGAAAGTGAATAAAACAAAAACAGTTTGTACATTTTGTGGTGTAGGTTGTTCATTTGAAGTATGGACGAAAGACCGCCACATTTTGAAAGTACAGCCTGTTTCAGATGCGCCGGTTAACGGTATTTCCACATGTGTAAAAGGCAAATTTGGATGGGATTTTGTAAACAGTGAAGATCGCATTACGAAGCCATTAATTCGCCAAGGAGATATGTTTGTTGAAGCTTCATGGGAAGAGGCTCTTGAAGTTGTTGCATCCAATATGCAGCATATTAAATCAGAATATGGAAGTGATGCATTTGGGTTTATTTCTTCTTCGAAAGTAACGAATGAAGAAAATTATCTTATGCAAAAACTAGCCCGTCAAATATATGGAACAAATAATGTAGACAACTGTTCCCGTTATTGTCAATCTCCAGCAACAGACGGTTTATTTAAAACTGTCGGTATGGGCGGGGACGCTGGAACAGTGAAAGATATTGCGGAAGCAGGCCTTGTCATTATCGTTGGAGCAAATCCAACAGAAGGACATCCTGTACTTGCAACGCGTGTAAAACGTGCACATAAATTACATGACCAAAAATTAATTGTGGCAGACCTTCGTAAACATGAAATGGCAGAGCGTGCGGATTTATTCATTCATCCGCGCCAAGGAACTGATTACGTATGGCTCGCTGGTATTACGAAATATATTATTGATCAAGATTGGCACGATAAAAAATTCATAGCTGAAAATGTGAAGAATTTTGATGAATATAGCAAAATGGTAGAAAAGTATACGCTTGATTATACAGAAGAAATCACGGGGATTTCGAAAGAAAATCTGAAAGAAATGGCTCGTATGGTATATGAAGCAGATGGTACTTGTGTACTTTGGGGAATGGGTGTAACTCAAAATACTGGAGGAAGTACAACTTCAGCAGCAATTTCAAATCTATTGCTTGTTACGGGTAACTATCGTCGTCCTGGTGCAGGAGCATACCCATTACGCGGACATAATAACGTACAAGGCGCTTGTGATATGGCAACATTACCAAACTGGCTTCCAGGTTACCAAGCGGTTTCAGATGATGCGCTCCGTGTGAAATTTGAAAAAGCATACGGTACTACAATTCCGAAAGCACCAGGCTTAAATAATATTGCAATGTTACTTGCGGCAGATGAAGGAAAACTGCGTGGTATGTATGTTATGGGTGAAGAAATGGCTTTAGTAGATTCGAATGCCAACCATGTACAACATATTTTAGCGAATTTAGATTTCCTTGTTGTTCAAGATATGTTCTTATCGAAAACAGCTCGTTTTGCTGATGTTATTTTACCAGCGGCACCAAGCTTAGAAAAAGAAGGAACGTTTACAAATACAGAGCGCCGCATTCAAAGATTATATGAAGTATTGAAGCCGCTTGGTGATTCAAAACCAGACTGGTGGATTTTACAAAAAGTTGCTCGTGCACTAGGCGGGGATTGGAATTATGAAAGTCCAAGTGAAATTATGGACGAAATCGCGTCACTTGCACCGTTATACTCTCAAGCAACGTACGACCGTCTAGAAGGATGGAATAGTTTATGTTGGGGTAGTCATGATGGTAGCGATACACCGCTATTATATGTAGACGGATTTAACTTCCCAGATAAACTCGCTCGTTTATCATTAGATGAATGGATACCACCAGTTGTAGCGCCAGATGAGTATGATTTACTTTTAAATAATGGACGTATGTTAGAACATTTCCATGAAGGGAATATGACGAATAAATCGGCTGGTATTTTATCTAAAGTATCTGAAGTGTTCGTTGAAATCTCCCCGGAACTTGCCCTAGAGCGCAATGTGAAAGATGGTGGTCTTGTAGAATTAGCATCACCATTTGGGAAAATTAAAGTACAGGCACTTGTTACAGATCGTGTAACGGGGAAAGAGCTATATTTACCGATGCATGCAACAGTAAATGAAGAGGCAATCAATATTTTAACTGGAACGGCGACAGATCTTTATACGTGTACACCAGCGTATAAACAAACGATGGTAAAGATGCGTGTACTACGTGAAAAAGGGAATCGTCCGTTACCATCTTCAAACCCGAGAGATAAAAAGCGTAATCCGCAAAATGGTGTTGAAATCCAGCAAAAATGGCAAAGAAAACAATACGTATCACTTGTGGACTAGGGGGCGGAGATAGTGGCGAAAGAAATTACTGTAATTAAAAAGAAAGTTGTAACAGAGGAAGAACAGAAACAGCAAGTAGCAGATGAACTTCTAAATGAGTTATCTAATAATCGTGAAGCAGTAGAAGAAACGATGCAGCTTTTAGCACAGTTGCAGAAGGCTGGTATATTAGATGCAGCAATTAGTTTACTTGCTGCGAAGGAAGATGTTTCAAAAATCGCTGTGGAGCAATTAAATCGTGAACCAGTTAAAAATGCACTCAACAATATGATGGGGGCAGGAGAAGCGTTATCTTCAGTTGATCCAGAAATAACGAAGCAAATTACGTCAAGTTTAGTTACAGGATTGCAATTTGCAACAGATGAATTAAATAGTGGTAAAAAAACAAAAGTAATGGATTTCTTTAAAGTATTAAAAGATCCAGATATCAATAGAGCTATTACATTCGGTTTTAGCTTCTTGAAAGCATTTGGACAAGGCCTAGAGAAAAAATAGAATAAATGAAAAAGTGATGGGAAGTAGCCATCACTTTTTTCATTATATGTATAAGAGTGTTCATGTTAAGCGGAATATATTATTATTAAAAAGATGGATTAGAACTTGAAATATGGAATCCATCTCAAATACCGTTTTAGAATTTGGAGGAATATATGCAACACCGTAAAAAACTATCTATACCAGGAGTAATGAGACATTCCTTTCAAACAGTTAAATTTGCTTTTTGGAATGTATTAACTTTTCAACTTGTTTATAAATTATTAGCAGCGATTGTGTTTGTTCCACTATTTGGAATCATTTTTAATAAGTTATTGTATTTTGCTGGTTATGCAAATGCGACAAATGATGAATTATTAGCGTTTTTAAAGACGCCTTATGGCATCTTAGCAATCGTAATTTTATCATTGTTAGCACTGTTTCTTATCTTTACAGAATTTGCGGTGCTTATTATTATTTCGTATTTCGCTCATAAAAGACAGAAGGTGAAATTACGTCCGATTTTATATAAAACGGTAACGTATTTACCTACTCTTTTCACATATTGCTTACCAGGATTTATTTTATATTCTGTCGTATTGTTGCCTCTTTTAAATATGGGATATGAAACGGCGTTAATCCCGCAAATTCAAATTCCTAACTTTATTACAGGAGAACTGTTTAAGACAACGATGGGACAAGTTGGTTATTACACGTTCTTTGCTGTAGTCGCGTATTTGAATCTTCGATGGATTTTCGTTCTACCCATTGTTGTTTTAGAGCAAAAACCATTTCGCGTGGCAGCACGTAAAAGTGCAACTTTAGTAAAGGAAAGCTTTTTTAAAGTACTATTCTTTTTAGTAGGATTTTTTATTTCAATTGGAATTGTATATGTCGTGTTTTTGGGAATATATTTATTGTGCCTATGGGGTGTTTATGAATTTACAAACCCGAAAGGAACATTTGCATTATTAGCTGAATCAACGATTTCTGTATTTTTAACGAGCACATTGTATTTATTCAGCTTTATCGTGACGCCATTTTATATTATGGCGATTACGCGATTATACTTACAAAAGGTACCGGTTGAGGATGTTTTATTAGAAGAAGGATTAGATTATTCGAAAACGAAAGCAGATAAATGTTTCTTCCAAAAACATCGTTGGAAATTCATTGGCGTATACATTGTAGGAATTATTACTGCCGGAATGGTCGTTGCTTTCATTGTAACGTTTATTTCAAATTCATATAAAGAACCGATTATTATGGCGCACCGCGGGTATATATCAAAAGGTGTAGAAAATACGAAAGAAGCTGTGCAAGGTGCTATTGATGCAAAAGCAGACTACGCTGAAATAGATGTATTACAAACGAAAGACGGTGAACTAGCGGTTATACATGATTTGAAGCTGAAACGTCTCGCAAATGCCAAT
Organism: Bacillus cereus group sp. BfR-BA-01349; assembly: GCF_022663795.1. NCBI lineage: Bacteria > Bacillati > Bacillota > Bacilli > Caryophanales > Bacillaceae > Bacillus > Bacillus cereus group sp. BfR-BA-01349. The sequence goes on along the minus strand of NZ_JAKUGE010000062.1, from coordinate 7,407 downwards.
GTGCATGTGTCAGATTTAACGATGGCTGAGTTAAGGCAGCTTACCCTTAGTCAAGATGGACTTTCAGGACAAATAAGTACACTTGATGAAATCATTAAGCTAGCAAATGGCAAAATCAAACTTAATATAGAAGTGAAGCTTCATGGGGGCGAAAAAGATTTTGTAAACAAAGTCTTAAAAACGATTAAAGATAATGAATTTGAGAAGCAATGTGTAATTCAAACGTTACACTATCCACTTATTAAAGAGTTTAAGCGTGCAAATCCAGATATAAAAGTAGGGTATATATTGTATGCAAGTAGAGCTAACTTAAAGAATGTGAAGGCTGACTTTTACGTAGCAGAAGAATATATGTTAAATAAGAAGTTAGTAAAAGAAGCAAGGAAGTTAAACAAACCAATTTACGTATGGACAGTAAATGATATGGAAAATTTAAAGGCATATTATAAGTTGAACGTAGATGGTATCATAACCGATTACCCTGAAGATGCACGTGAAACAATTAAGATGTTAAAAGAGCAAGAAGCGGAAGAAAGTGATCTGTTTGATAAAATTACTGAAACGACAGATGATTTATTTTCTAAGTTATTTATAAGTTACCCAGCTGCTAGCTAAATGCTAGCAGCTGTTTTTTTTTTTTGAAAAGAATATATCTCTAAAGTATTGAGTAAAATAATAACTGTATATGTATACGTTATCGCTTAGGTTTCTTACATTGTTAAATTATTGTCAAATAATAAAAGGTTGCTGTTTATTTTGAAGAGGTATAATAAAAATAGAGTGATAGATAATGAAATGTCACGAAACCCCCAATAGAATCAATGTTTTACATATTTACACTATTCTAAATATATAAACTTTATAAAAATGGTATGTTAGCGTTTTCATAACTTTTAAGTTATGCTAGAATAAGGACATAAGTTATTAATTATTACAAAAAGAAAAAAGAATCTCTTTTTTCTGTTAATTATAAGGGGGCATTTCATTATGCGTATTGGGGTACCAGCAGAAATTAAAAACAACGAAAACCGTGTGTCAATGACACCAGCAGGTGTTGTACATTTAATTCGTAACAATCACGAAGTATTCATTCAAAAGGGTGCAGGTTTAGGGTCTGGTTTCACAGACGCTCAGTATGTTGAAGCGGGAGCAAAAATTGTTGATACAGCTGAAGAAGCTTGGAACATGGAAATGGTTATGAAAGTTAAAGAACCAATTGAAAGCGAATACAAACACTTCAGTGAAGGCTTAATCTTATTCACATACTTACACTTAGCTCCAGAGCCAGAATTAACAAAAGCTTTAATCGAGAAAAAAGTTGTTTCTATTGCATATGAAACAGTACAATTAGAAAATCGTTCATTACCATTACTTGCACCTATGAGTGAAGTAGCTGGTCGTATGGCTGCACAAATTGGTGCACAATTCCTTGAGAAAAACAAAGGCGGTAAAGGTATCTTACTTGCAGGTGTTCCAGGGGTTAAACGTGGTAAAGTAACAATCATCGGTGGTGGACAAGCTGGTACAAATGCTGCTAAAATTGCAGTTGGACTAGGTGCGGATGTAACAATCATCGACTTAAGCGCAGAACGTCTTCGTCAATTAGATGACATTTTCGGAAACCAAGTAAAAACTTTAATGTCTAATCCTTACAATATTGCAGAAGCTGTTAAAGAGTCTGATCTTGTAATCGGTGCAGTATTAATCCCAGGTGCAAAAGCTCCAAAACTTGTAACAGAAGAAATGATTAAATCAATGGAACCAGGTTCTGTTGTTGTAGATATCGCGATTGACCAAGGTGGTATTTTCGAAACAACTGATCGTATTACAACTCATGATAACCCAACTTATGAAAAACACGGCGTTGTTCATTATGCAGTTGCAAACATGCCAGGTGCGGTTCCACGTACATCAACTCTTGCATTAACAAACGTAACAGTACCATATGCAGTACAAATTGCTAACAAAGGCTACAAAGAAGCTTGCCTAGGCAACACTGCACTATTAAAAGGTATTAACACATTAGATGGCTATGTAACATTTGAAGCAGTTGCAGAAGCTCACGGTGTAGAGTACAAAGGTGCTAAAGAATTATTAGAAGCAGAAACAGTATCTTGCTAATAGAAGCATTATACAAAACAAAATCGAACAATATATAAAACAACATGATAAGAGCTAAGAGTGAAGATCTCTTAGCTCTTCTTGGCAAAAGGGGGCATACATCGTGGCCAACCTATTTAAAAAGAAATCCGTTACGCAATTGTTAGGGGAAAGTAAAAGTAAAACTTTGACGAAAACGCTAGGGGCATTTGACCTAACAATGCTAGGGATTGGTGCGATAATTGGTACAGGAGTTCTAGTATTAACTGGATTAGTAGCAGCAAGAGATGCTGGTCCAGCAGTTATTTTTTCATTCATGATTGCAGCCATCGTTTGTGGATTTGCAGCATTATGTTACGCAGAGGTTGCTTCTACACTTCCTGTTTCAGGTAGTGTGTACACATACTCATATGCAACAATTGGCGAGTTTGTAGCTCATTTAATGGGATGGACATTACTATCCGTATATGTTGTAACGACTGCCGCAGTAGCTGGCGGATGGACTGGTTACTTCCATAACTTAGTGAGTGGATTAGGGCTTGAAATTCCAAAAGCACTGCTAACGATTCCATCTCAAGGTGGTATGGTGAATTTACCAGCAGTTATCGTTACATTAGTTATAACTTGGTTATTATCAAGAGGTACGAAAGAAAGTAAACGCGTGAATAACATAATGGTATTAATTAAAATTGGTATCGTTGTTTTATTCATTGCAGTTGGTGTATTCTACGTGAAACCAGAAAACTGGATACCATTTGCACCGTACGGTTTAAGTGGAGTTTTCGCGGGGGGAGCAGCAGTATTCTTTGCTTTCTTAGGATTTGATGCATTAGCAACTTCTGCTGAAGAGGTAAAAAATCCGCAACGTGATCTACCGATTGGTATTATCGCTTCGTTAGTCATTTGTACAATCATTTATGTTGTAGTTTGTCTCGTTATGACGGGGATGGTTTCTTATAAAGAATTAGATGTACCAGAAGCTATGGCATATGTGTTAGAAGTTGTAGGACAAGATAAAGTAGCTGGTATAATCGCAATTGGAGCTGTAATTGGTATTATGGCAGTAATTTTTGCTTACATTTATGCAACGACACGTGTATTCTTCGCGATGAGCCGTGACGGTTTATTGCCAGAATCTTTCGCGAAAATTAATAAAAAGACAGAAGCGCCAACATTTACAGTTTGGTTAACAGGAATTGGTAGTGCTTTAATTGCTGGATTTATCGATTTAAAAGAATTGTCGAATTTAGCGAATATTGGAGCGTTGTTAACATTTGCGATGGTTGGTGTGTCAGTTATTATTCTTCGTAAAACACATCCAAAATTACAACGTGGATTTATGGTACCACTTGTACCGATCTTGCCGATTATTTCGATTGCATGTTGTCTATTCTTAATGGTAAATCTACCATTAAAAACATGGATGTACTTCGGTGCTTGGTTAGCAATTGGAGTAGTTGTATACTTTGTTTATTCGAAAAAACATAGTCATTTAAAAGACGATGGAAGTTCGCAGGATAATTTAGAACAAGCTAATTAAAAGGGATATAAGTATAGTAAGCCTTGTGCGTCTAGGGAGCGCGCAAGGCTTTTTCTTTTGTTGAAATAAAGGGGATGTATATTACTTTGTTGAATTTTTATGTCGGAATATGAAAAAAGGGTGGGGGCAAAATGGAAGAAACAAAAGTTGTTGTTGGAGCAGAGGGTTATAATAATAACCCTGGTTGGTTACATACGAATGAAGAAGAATTAAATTTATTACGGAGAGAAACTTGGCTTGATAAATTTCAACCTAATTCTTTATCAGTAATTTTGGCAGAACATGTATGGGAGCATTTATCATATGAAGAAGGAATTGAAGCTGCAAAAATTTGTTATGAGTTTTTAATAGAGAATGGATATATTCGTTGTGCAGTACCAGATGCATTTTTTCCAGATGAAGAATATCAGCAAGGGGTACAAGTAGGTGGACCTGGTCCATTAGATCATCCTGCAGCAAGCCATAAAATTGTTCATAACTATAAAACAATCACGTCCATGTTTGAATCAGCAGGTTTTCAAGTGATGCTCTTAGAATACTGTGATGAGAATGGTAAGTTTCACTATAATGATTGGAATGAGAAAGATGGATTTATTTATCGTTCGAAACGTTTTGACCATAGAAATCGGGATAATCAGTTAGGATTTGTTTCTTTAATTGTGGATGCGGTGAAAAATGAAAAGTAAGTAAAAAGGGGGTGTGCGAATTGTGCATCCTTTTTTGTATGAGAATATAGAGAGTGCGGAAAATATGTATACGACTTATTAAAATGTGAACGGAATGTTCATAAAAAAAATTCAGATTTCATTGACACATATGAGTGGACGCTCATATAATAAGAGTATAAGATATATGAATGATTGTTCATATGTTCAATTAAAGAGGTGAGCTATAATGGCTGGAAATAAAGTAGAAACACCACAAGAGACATGTTCTCAAACGATAATTCATGAAGAAGTTGTAGAGCAAGTAAAACAAACAATTCCAACTGATGAAAGTTTAAGTAAAGTAGCAGAACTATTTAAAGTATTAGGTGACCGTACACGTACGAGAATATTACATGCGCTATTTGAAGCTGAAATGTGCGTTTGTGATTTAGCTTATTTATTAGGAATGACACAATCATCTATTTCACATCAGCTTCGTGTGTTAAAGCAAGCGAAACTTGTGAAGAATCGTAAAGAAGGAAAGGTTGTTTATTATTCGTTAGCTGACCAGCACGTAATTCATATCTTCGAGCAAGCGTTTGAACACGTAAACGAAGAAGAATAAAAGAACGCGAGGAGGGAGAACGATGGCTGAAGCATTGGTGAAAAAGAAACTGATGTTAGAAGGTTTAGATTGTGCGAACTGTGCAATGAAAATTGAAAAAGGTGTTGGGAATATAGAAGGGGTAAATTCTTGTTCTGTAAACTTCGCAACAAAGACAATGATCTTAGAAACAGCACAAAATAAAGAAAACGAAGTTGTTACGGAAGCAAAACAACTCGTTACAAAATTAGAACCGCATATTAAAGTTCAAGAAGAACAAAAAAATAAAATTGCTAAAGAAGTATTTATATTAGAAGGTTTAGATTGCGCGAACTGTGCAATGAAAATTGAAAATAAAGTGAAGGAAATGCCAGCTGTCTCAGAAGCAACTGTTGATTTCGTATCGAAGAAATTACGAGTAGAAGTTGCGAATAAAAGAGAACTAGAAGCGACTGTAGCAAATATAACAAATGTCGTTCAAAAGTTAGAACCAGATGTGAAAGTTGTTCGTGAAGAGAAGAACGGTCATGACCACGGACATAGTCACGATCATGGTGAAGCAAATGTGAAAAAGATGGTAGGGAGATTAGTGGTCGGCGGAATTTTGACAGCAATTGCTGCATTAGCGGGCTTACCACAAATGGTAACAATTCCGTTATTTGTCCTTGCTTATTTATTAATAGGTGGAGATATCGTTTGGAGAGCGATAAGAAACATAACTCGTGGCCAAGTATTTGATGAAAACTTCTTAATGGCAATTGCAACTGTAGGAGCTTTTGCAATTCAACAATATTCTGAAGCTGTAGCAGTAATGCTATTTTATCAAGTAGGAGAACTATTCCAAAGTATTGCGGTAAACCGCTCCCGAAAATCAATTACTTCATTAATGGATATTCGTCCTGATTATGCGAATGTAAAGGTTGGAAATGAAACGAAGCAAGTATCACCAGAAGATGTAAAAATTGGCGATTATATTATCGTTAAGCCAGGTGAGAAAGTGCCGTTAGACGGAAAAGTAATTGAAGGAACATCAATGGTAGATACTTCAGCATTAACAGGTGAATCTGTACCACGTGAAGTAGAAGTTGGAAATGATGTATTAAGTGGCTTTGTGAACCAAAATGGTGTGTTGACAATTGAAGTTACAAAAGAATTCGGTGAATCCACTGTATCAAAAATTTTAGATTTAGTTCAAAATGCTAGCAGTAAAAAAGCACCAACGGAAAACTTTATTACGAAGTTTGCACGTTACTACACTCCAGTTGTAGTTATTACAGCGGCGATCATGGCGTTTATTCCACCACTTATTTTAGAAGGAGCTACATTCTCTGAGTGGATTTATAGAGCTTTAGTGTTCTTAGTAATCTCTTGTCCATGTGCGTTAGTTGTATCCATTCCTCTTGGATTCTTTGGAGGTATCGGTGGTGCATCTAAAAGTGGTGTGTTAGTAAAAGGTAGTAACTATTTAGAAGCTTTAAATGATGTAAAATATATTGTTTTTGACAAAACAGGAACATTAACAAAAGGTGTTTTCAAAGTTACAAAAATGGAACCGAGTGAAGGTACTACAAGTGAAGAGTTATTAGAGTATGCGGCATTTGCTGAAGTATATTCTAACCATCCAATTGCCCAATCTATTCGAAAGGCATATGGAAAATCAATTGATGAAAAAATAATCGATGATTATAACGAAATTTCTGGTCACGGTACAGTCGTAAAAGTACAAGGAAAAGAAATTTTTGCAGGTAATGCAAAATTAATGAGAAAAGAAAATATTGAATTTAAGCAACCAGAAACAGTAGGTACATTAGTTCACGTTGCTGTAGATGGAAGATATGCAGGTTATATTGTTATCTCTGATGAGGTAAAAGAGGATTCGAAACAAGCGATTCAAAAGTTAAAAGAACTAGGTATTAAAAAGACAGTAATGTTAACTGGTGATGCAAAACCAGTTGGTGAAGCTGTCGGTAAAGAATTAGGCTTAGATGAAGTTCATGCGGAATTACTACCGCAACAAAAAGTAGAAGAGATTGAAAAAATTGATGCAGCGAAGCACGGAAAAGAAAAAATTGCCTTCGTTGGTGACGGTATTAACGATACACCAGTATTAGCCCGTGCAGACGTTGGTATTGCGATGGGTGGTTTAGGATCAGATGCAGCAATTGAAGCGGCAGACATTGTTATTATGACTGATGAGCCTTCAAAAATTGCGACAGCTGTAAAAATTGCAAAACGTACAAGAAGTATAGTGTGGCAAAATATCATCTTTGCTCTAGGTGTAAAAGGGATCGTGTTATTACTTGGTGCTTTTGGTATTGCAACAATGTGGGAAGCTGTTTTCTCAGATGTTGGTGTGACACTACTTGCAGTGTTAAATGCAATGCGTGTATTAAGAGTGAAAGATTTATAAAAAAGAGGACGCGACCTGGTATTATCCCCTATAGGTAGACAGTAAAAAAAGAGTCCATCTGATATGATGGACTCAATACTGTTTTATCTGGAGGGGATTTTTTTAT
>NZ_JAKUGE010000061.1:0-31321 GCF_022663795.1 Bacillus cereus group sp. BfR-BA-01349 | reverse complement strand
AAGTATGGAACAATTTAAGCAAGAACTAGAAACTTATATTCATTACTACAATCACAAAAGAATTAAAACAAAACTAAAAGGATTGTCCCCTTTGCAATACAGAGTTCAATCCTTAGTAGCTGCTTAATATATTTGTCTAATTTTTTGGGTTCAGTTCAAATTACTCAAGTGGTCTTTTTGTATATATTTTGTAATTGTTCGATTGCATTCTCTGCTTCTTTCATAACTCGCTCCACTACATGCTGAGCTGATTCGATTCGAGCTAATGATGCTGCCTGTCCTGCCCAAAGTGACATATATTCTTCCTTATTTTGCTTCGCTGCCTCTTGGCGTATTTTAGAAGTTAATACGTTTTGCACTGGATACATCGGCAGCCCTTCTTCTTTTCCTTCATGTCTCTCTATAAATTCATTCCGAATACCCCGCGCATATTTCCCAGAAAACGCACGAGTTACAGTTGTGCTCGTATCTGTACTATGTAAAACCGCTTCTTTATACACATCGTGCGTAATACTCTCTTCACTTGTTAAAAAGGCCGATCCCATTTGAACACCTTCTGCTCCTAGTGCCAATGCCGCAACAAGCCCTTGTCCGTTCATTACACCACCTGCTGCGACAATTGGGATATGCGGAATAACCCCTACTAACTGAGGTATTAACGCAAAAGTACCAATCATAGCATCTCGTTCTTTCCCAATAAACGTTCCTCTATGCCCTCCTGCTTCGCTACCTTGCCCAATAATAATATCTACTCCTAGCTCAGCAAGTACTTTCGCTTCCTTCACATGGGTAGCTGTTCCGATAACTTTTATTCCACTTCTTTTTAAATCATTTATTTCTTCTTTTTCTAACGTTTGAAATGCAAAACTAACGACCGGTACTTTTTCATCTAATAACACTTGTAATTGTTCCTTATAGCTTTTTGGAAGCTTTAACGTTCCTTCTACTTCTATACCTAATTCTCTATTCACTCCGCTTAGTAATACTTTCGCCTCATTTACCTTCTCTTCTTCTATTTGTATCTCTTTCGTTACAAGTAAATTAACACCGAAAGGCTTATCTGTTAGTTCTCTTATTCTATAAATCGCTTCACGAATTTGTTCTGGGCTCATATAGCCCGCTCCAAGCGTCCCTAATCCTCCGCTATTACTTACTGCTGCAACAAGTTCTGGCGTCGTAATCGCGCCTGCCATACCGGCTTGAACAACGGGATACTCAATTTTTAATATGTCTGTTACTCGACTTGTAAACATCATTTCCCCTCCTATTTCCCTTATATCTTCTTTATTTGATAAGCTTTCCCCTGCTTTTGCAAGGGTTGAACTTCATATGAAGCGAATATATTGAAAGAGAAGGAGGCTGAGCTTAATGATTTATCCAGATGCATTAAAACAAGGTGATACAGTAATGATCATTGCACCATCTGGTCCACCTACAATCGAAAATGTATTAAAAGGTGTGAATGTATTACAAGAGATGGGGTTATCCGTAATAATCGGGAAGAGTGTTTACGAGAAATATGGATTTTTAGCCGGAAGTGATCAAGTTCGGCTTGACGATATACATGAAGCATTTATAAATAATGAAGTGAAGGCCGTTTTCTGTGCACGAGGTGGTTACGGAAGTGCTCGTCTCCTCCCTCACATTCAATATGAAATCATTCGGCAAAACCCTAAGATCTTTTGGGGATATAGCGATATTACAGCTTTACATACTGCTGTTTCACGTTATGCAAAGCTTGTGACATTTCATGGCCCAATGGTTGAAGAATTAGGGAAAGGTGTAGATTCTCTTTCTTTATCTTCTTTCAATCAGCTATTCCATCCGTATTCAACCATTTTATCTGCATCAGAATGTATCGTACCTAGCTCTCACAGTACAGTTACAGGTACGTTAGTTGGAGGAAATTTAGCTGTGTTAACAAGTATAATTGGCTCGCCCTACGAGATAAATACGGACAATACACTTTTATTACTTGAAGACATTGGTGAAGAACCGTACCGCATTGACCGTATGTTAAATCAGCTACTTTTATCTGGAAAGTTTAATGAATGTAGGGGCGTTATTTTCACAAGTTGTCACGACTGTACTCCTTCAAAGCCATCTCAATCATTGCAAGCAATATTATATGAATATTTCGCACCATATCATATACCGGTCCTATTCGGTTTACCAATTGGACATATAAGTCCAAACATCGGTATTCCACTTGGAGCTACAGCGACAATAAACACGAATAATAAAACAGTCTCTATTTCTTCCGGTATAGCCACTCCATATTCAAATTAAAAAGGAAAAGCGATTACGCTTTTCCTTTTACTTATAATAATTAAAAATTCGTCCAGATGAGATATCTGCAATTTTTTCTGGAATAAATGTTTTACTTATATCAGTACCAACATTTAATACAGCTGTAGCATCTTTCTCAATGCTACCAAATAACTCTTTCCCACGTATCGTAATAAGGGGCGTTCCTTCTGGCAACACATCTTTTACAAATTCCATTTGTGTAAAGAACGGAACGATCCATCTACCTTCTCCTTGGAAATGACGCAAACGAAGTATTCCCTCTGTTGCCCCGTCCTCTGCTTCTAGTGAACCAGCAACATAAAACTCAGTAGATAAGAGCAATTCATAAAATTCCTTTTGCTTCTGTTTATCATCCCCTGCTACAACAAGTACCTCTTCTAATTTCTTTACTGAAATTTGCTCCATATGATGCCACCCCTATTTTCAAAATGATTGTACTTAGATTATACGAAATATTCTTATTTTTTTCTACATAATTTGCAATTATTTTCTTAAAATAATTTTAATACTTCTTTTGTCGTCACAATCGTAGCAAACTCTTCATGTAAATTTACAAGTGTCATATTGTGAATATCTTCTGCACTATACTCCTTACCATCTAAACCTTTACGGTTAAAAGTAGCCGTTGCATCACTCACTAAATATGTTGTAAATCCTAAATTCCCTGCCATTCGTGTCGTAGTTTCCACACAGTGATTTGTCGTTAATCCTACAATCACTACTGTATTACATTTGTTCTTTCTTAATTGTTCTTCTAAATTTGTCCCAATGAACGCGCTGTTAACGAATTTCTGAATAACCACTTCACCAAGTAGTGGTTGCACTTCTTCTTTAAAGTTTACCGTTTCCGCTCTCTCATAAAACATTGACTGAGCATTTTCTTTATTTACATGTTGAATATGAAAAACTGCTCGCTTTCTTTTTCTCCATTCTTCTAACAAAATTCTCATGTTTTCTTCAGCAAAAATATTATTTCTCTCGCCCCAATCTGGTAATTGAAATGCCTTTTGTACATCGATTATGATAAGTGCTATTTGATTTGTCATCATTTCCCCCTTAATTTGGCTGTAATTGAAATAGAAAACCAAGTTGTTGTGACGCAGTAATAAAGCAAACATAGGCGCAAAGCTCTACAATTTCTTTTTCTGTCCAATATTGTTTTAATACGTGAAACATAGTATCATCTATTGCTTTTCGGTCATGAACAAATGTATGCGCAAAAGTAACAGCTACACCAATCTCCTCTGCCCTTTGCACATCATCAGGTCTTCCCTTTGCCATACAGTACGGACATTCATTCCCATACGCTAATGTTCTTCTCACTTGCTCCTTCAACTCTGCTGAAAGAGTTCCTTTATTGTACAGTGTATCTTCTAACGTAATCCACGAATGTAATATATCCGAATTATGCCCTAATAACTTTTGAAACTTTGTATCTCCTACATTTGATAATGAAATTCTCTCCATTATTTCCCCTCCTATTTCCTTCTGTTTTATTGTAAAATAAATAACGTTCACTTTACATTTCATATGAATCTTAATTTATATTTTTCCTTTACAAAAATCATTATTTTACTGGAGGTATATTTACAAATGCAACTAGACCGTGTTGATCGAAAAATTTTAAATGAATTATATAATGATAGTCGCCTTTCTATGCGTGAATTGGCGAAACGAGTAAACTTATCTGCTCCATCTACTTCAGAACGTGTTCGTAAGCTCGAAAGCGAAGGTGTTATTCAAAAATACACAATCGATATTGATTATAAAAAAGCAGGACTCGTTTTAGATTGTATTTTAGAAATCACTTTAAAAAATGGTGATACAACACGTATGCAACAGTTTATTCAGTCTTATCCATCTGCAAGTTTTTGTTACCGAGTAACAGGAAGCTTATGCTACATTGTAAAAATTTCTGTTCCTTCACTCGTTGAACTTGAAGAATTTATCAATGATGTTTCTTCATATGCAACGACAGTTTCTCATATCGTATTATCAGAAGTATCTCTTACTCCTGATATTGAACATATCTTCCCAGAAGATTAATTTATTTTTATTCATAAAACATCAAAAAACCTCTTACAATAAGAATAAAAATAATATATTATGTATTAAAATACATAAAGTTCGAGAAAGGGGCTTTACATTGAAAATCTGGTTTTATGAAAAAACGGCACAATTAGATGACTTGCTTGGTATTTGGGACAACGTTCCGACCATCCCGCGAATTGGTGAAAAAGTGGAGATTTTAAAGACGGTCCGTACTGTTACAGATATTAAATATGTAAAGAACGGTAATAATTTCCGCGTGGAAATTATTACAAATTAAAAAGTAGCTCTTAAGGAGCTACTTTTTAATTATCTATTATGTGCTTTCTTTATAACGATTTTATCTTCTTCTACAGATACTGTTACATAATCATTTTCTTCTAACCGAAGCTTATTTACAGCCTCATCTGGTAACTCTATGGCCATCAATCTATCGGTTACGATCACTTGACTATACACTTCATTTTCTTGTGATGAACTCACTACTTTTTGCTCATTTATAAAACGTATTGGTGGCACGCCAACTTCTTTTACTGTACGCCATTGTTTCCAAACATAAGGAATTAACCAAAGTAATCCAACAACTGTAAGACCAATACCAATCCATAAATTACTTTGCGCTTGTAATTCAGTAATTGAGATTGTACCACTTTCTTCTCCACCGAAAAATTGCATACTTGTTGCAATCAAATTATTTAGAGCGTGCACAGCTATATTCGTCCATATATTTTGTGTCCTTATATATAAAAGACACATAACGACACCAAACATGAACGCACCAATAACATCAAAATGTCCTAAGCCAAAAATAATTGAAGATATAATTACAGCTTTTTTAATTCCCCATTTATAAGCCATTCGCTGTAAGAAAAATCCCCTAAAAATAACCTCTTCCATAATAGGTGCTAACACACATGCTGAAATGAAAGTAAATATCGTCATATATACGTTACTCGTATTAATAACATTTCCGTCTTCTAGCATAGTAACTAAGAAATTAGGTAACGTATGTGCTAATATGTAAAATTGAATCTGAGATATGCCAACTGAAAAAATCATTCCCATTATCGTTGCTAATACAATTAATCCCCAAGGTAAATGTCCTGGCTTATAAAAAAAACTGTTAAATACAATATTATTTTTATTTGTTTTTACGTATAGCCAAAGTAACGGAAATACAAAAAATACAGTTATTTGTGAAATAACCTCCATCGTATTCTCAGAAACATTTGCTAGACCTAATGGGATGACTATAAGGAGCACCCCTATAATCATCCATCCAAAAAAGCTACGTAGCCTTATACGTGAAAATGCATAGTGCATATAGAACACCCCCAAAGATAGTAAAAATACAATAAAACTTTAATCAATACTTTATAGGCAATCCTTTCCCTATAAATAGCAGGATAACTAAATTATAATATGAATATAGTTGAAATTCTTCCTATTTTTCTCAAATCATTTCAAACAGCATATCTCTTAAAATAACATATCGCTGTTCTTCAGGTTGCAATCTAAGAGAAATTTATGTAATAAAAATCCCCGTTTTTACAAGCGGGGATTTCTTTTATTATAATACGTCACGTTTTTGGAATAATGCACTTGATGCTACAAGTAACACAACAAAGTATGCAGCTACAAGTAATAATGAAGTTGTAAACGTAAATTCTGTAAATGTTGGTTCCATTCCACCATTGATTAATTTATTACTATCGTAAGCTCTTAAATCCAAATGGTTGAATACTACAAACTTCGCTACACCTTTTGCAAACATTATTAATACCATATTAATTGCACCTTGTAAGAAGAATAGGAACATCGTAATAATTAATGGTAATACAGATTTTCTAAAGACATTTGCTAGGAAAAATGCAAGTGTTGCAAAAAAGAACGGTGAAAGTAGTTGATATAAAGTGGACTTCATTACGATTCCTAATGTTAATTCTGTTTTACTACCATCCATTACAATACCGCCAATAATCATTGCAATTAGCATACCAGCTAATACGATAAATAACATTGCTAATAACACTGTAATATATTTAGAAAATAAAACTGCAAGTCTTTTTCTTGGACGGATTAACAATTGTTTAATTGTACCTTTTTGGAACTCATCAGTAAGAGTACGGGCAGCAAGTGTAATCCCAAAAATCGTTGTAAATAAAACAATTAAGCCAATCTCTGAGTTTGCATAATCTAAATATGACCCCTTAAACTCATCACCTTTTCCCCACTTCAACATTGCTAAAGTACCTAAAATTTCGAGTGCCGCAATGACACCAATTAAAATATACATACCTTTTTTCGCATGCAACTTTAAAAATTCATTTTGAATTAATTTAAACATTACGCTTTCACTCCCCCAGTAATCGCTAAGAACTCATCCTCTAACGTTTTATTTTGAACAGTAACGCCATATACAAGCACATCAGCATGAACAAGTTTTTTTACAAGTTGTGGAATGTTGTCTTTTGTTACAGATGCTACAATTACATTCCCTTTTGCTTTGCCTTTAATGATTTCATTTGCTTTCTGAACTTCATCTACTTCAAACGCTACAACGACTGCCTCATCATGTTTCACTTTTTCATGTAAGTTGTACTCTTGTACAAACTCACCTTGTTTAATAATAACAACGCGATCACACATTAATTCAATTTCACTCAATAAGTGACTTGATACGATTACAGCAATATTCTCTTCTTTCGCTAAACGTTGTAAATAATCACGAATTTGGCGAATACCAGCTGGATCTAATCCATTTGTCGGCTCATCTAAAATTAAGATTTTCGGCTGATGAAGTAATGCCTGTGCAATTCCTAAACGTTGTTTCATGCCAAGTGAATATGTTTTCACCTTTTTATGAATCGCATGCTCTAACTCAACAAGCTTTATAATCTCAGCAATGCGCTCTTTACTAATTGGTGTAATGGCCATATTCGCAAAATGCTTTAAGTTTTGCATTCCTGTCATATAATCATATAGTTCAGGATTTTCTACAATCGCTCCAATTTGCTCTAGTGCCTTTTCACGCTCCGAGCGAATACTATGTCCACAAATTGTAATATCGCCCTCTGTCATTGAAATAAGACCTGTCATCATACGGATCGTCGTCGTCTTACCGCTACCGTTCGGCCCAAGGAATCCGTATACTTCTCCTTCACGAACCTCAAATGATAAACCACGAATAATTTCCGTTCCACCAATCTTTTTTCGAACATTCTCTAACTTTACTACTACGTTTCCCAATGCTGATTCCTCCTTTAGACTTCTAGTTTTTTATCGATAATGCGACCTGTTATATAAATAAGTAGAACAAATATACCGATTGAAAAAGCAATACTATATAAATTCATAAGTTTTTCTGGATAGAGAAACACATTCACTTCTGATGGTTCATCTATATATACTAACTTTGCTATTAAAGGCGTAGTAGGTGCAAGACCACCCAACATTCCATATATAGTACCTAATAAATTTGTTACTAGTAAAAATAAGAAAAATACCAGTGGATATTTTAACTTCTTCTTTTTCAAAGAAAACACTTTAACGCTTGCTACTGAAAAAAGTAATACTAGCAATATGCTTGATAAATTAAATACATATAACATAGTACTAAAGAGGTGCTTTAGTGGATTGAATACACTTTGAGTAAATAATACCTCATAGAGCTCTGTACCTTTTATTATTTTCATAGAAATACCATATAAAAAAATAGATCCTATTAATTCGAAAATAAGTAAATAAATTACAGCGTATAACAATATTGCTAAAACAATCTTTTTACCGGATATCGATGTTAACCGAAATAATGTGCTTTCAGTCATTTTTCCAAATGCAGACACCGCCTGAATAACTATCATTGCTAAAAAAGTTATATATACTAGAATAACGAAACTAACTATAATTGTTTGTCTTACTTCTCCTGATTCTTGCTTAATATAATTCCCCAAACTTACGAAAGCTACAGCGACAACGAATATAAATGTTAACAAAGAAATAATTATTTGCTTTTTATTTATATTGTACATATATATTAAGCTCGGCTTCATCTACTAAACACCTCCTTAAACACCTCTGTAACAGCTTTTCCTCTCTGAAAACGTAACTCTTCTACATTTTCATACAATACAATTTCCCCATCTTTTAAAAAGATCACTTCATCAAAAATATTTTCAACTTCGTTTATTAAGTGCGTCGAGATTAGTATCGTACAATCTTCTCTATAAAATTGTAGAATGAGATTCAATATGTGCTCTCTAGAAACAAGATCAATCCCGCCAAGCGGTTCATCTAATACGTATAACTTCGCTTTCCTCGAAAACGTTAATATAATTTGAAGCTTTTCAACCATACCTTTTGATAAAGCTGTAATTTTTTCTTCTAACGGTATTTTAAATTCTGCAATCGTATCTACCGCTTTTTGAATATCGAAATCATTGTAAAAATCCCGGTAGAAAAATAAAGCGTCTTTTACAGTCATCCAATCATCAAAGATTGGCTTATCGGACATAAATGAAACGATTTCTTTCGTCTGTAATCCTACCTTTTTACCGTCTATTGTAATACTACCTTCAGAAGGGTGTTGCAAGCCTGCAATCATTTTCAATAACGTCGTTTTCCCGCTCCCGTTATCTCCAACAAGCCCAACGATTTTCCCTTCCGGAATCTCTATGTTTAATTCACGAATCACTGCTTTTAATCCGTATCTCTTCCATAAATTTTCTATTTTTAATAGCTCTGTCATTCGCTCTCCTCCCTTTTCTCATGTAATGAAGAACGAAGAATTGTAAGAATTTCTTCTTCTGAAAAACCTAAATTGTCCATTCCATCTATAAAAGAATGAAGTAATTCTTTCGCCATCTCTTTTCGTAGCTCCATAATTTTCTCCCCTTCATTCGTTACATACCGTCCCATTCCTCTACGTGTGACAACAACTCCATCCCGTTCTAGCTCTTGAAATGTACGCTGAATCGTATTTGGATTCACTTGTAATTCACTCGCTAATTCACGGACCGAGGGAATTTTATCACCAGGTAATAAATGTCCTGTTACGATCTCTTTTTTTATGTATTCCATTACCTGAATGTAAATTGGTGTATTTGGAGAAAACTCTATTTTCATTTCTTCCCTCCTTTTGTATCGGTGTACTAGTTAAATAATACACCGATACAAAAGGTTTGTAAATACCCATTTAATTACAAAAAAGTTCTATCCGTTAAACGAATAGAACTTCCCAAATATAAATCGCTATACAAAAATAATAGTGTTATGTAAACAAAATTATAAAGAAAAACTGTCTTATCAATGAATAAGACAGTTTTTCTTTATAATCCTATATTAAAAGTTAAACACGAAGTCATCGTCAGCTAACTTTTCAACGTTCGTTGCTTTTACGTAACCATTTCCTTTTACAGAGAAGAAATCATGGTTTTTCGTATCTGTACGTAAACCATTTAAAACGATTGGGTTAATTTCTTCTTCTTCAAACTTCGGCTCAAGCCCTAAGTTCATAAGCCCTTTATTTGCATTGTAACGAACGAAACGATTTACATCTTCTACAAGACCGATAGAAGTGTAAATTTCTTCTGTATAGGCCATTTCAATTTCATATAGTTCCATTAATAACTCTTGTGTTTCTTTTTGCACTTCTTGTTGCTCTTCTGCAGAAAGTTCTGCGAAGATTTGTTGTGCTAAAATACCGACGAATACGCCGTGAATTGACTCATCACGAATTATCAAGTTGATAATCTCACCACTTGCTGTTAGTTTTCCTTGACCAGCTAAGTAAAGTGGATAGAAGAATCCGCTATAGAATAAGTAACTTTCTAAGAACACACTTGCTACCATTGCCATGTATAACTCTTTTTTTGTTACTTCAGGCTTTAATAAACGACGATAGTAACTAGTAATAATACCAGCTTTTTTCTCAAGTAACGGATGATTGTCTACCCAGTCAAAAATATCATCAATCTCTTCTTCTGTAGCTAGTGTTGTGAAAATGTGACTATAACTTTTCGCATGTACTTCTTCCATAGCTCCCATGAAAGCTAATACACTTTTCGCTTGTAAATTTTCAAGATGAACAAGTACAAGTGGCATTCCTTCGCCACCTTGTTTCGTATCTAAAAGTGTTAAACCACCTAATACACGCTTATAAGCAATTTGCTCTTCTTTCGATAATTGCACCCAAGTATTTTTGTCAGACGAAACCGCAATTTCTTCTTCTGTCCAAAACTGAGCGATGTTTTGCTTCCAAAACATTAAACTAAAATCATCTTCTTTTTTGTTCCAGTTTACCGCACGCATTAAATCGCCCCTTCTCTAAATATGATAACTAAGCATGAGCAGGGTTCAGAAAACCCTGCTCATCATGTCTCACTTTTTATATTAAACGGTACAAGCCACACACTCTTCCACGCTTAATTTACGTGTTCTCGTATAATACAGACTCTTTAAGCCTTTTTTATGTGCATAGATGTAGTAACGTGCTAATTCACGTGTTGAAATATCACTATTAACGTAAAGAATTGTACTAATTCCTTGGTCAATATGTTCTTGAATTTCTGCGATTAAATCAATTAATTTAAACTGATTCATATCGTAAGAAGATTTATAGTACCAGAACGTATCTTTTGATAAATACGGCATTGGATAATATGTTGTCGCGTTCGCATATGTTCTTGATTCGATTTGACTTACGATCGGCATTACGCTTGAAGTTGCATTTTGAACGTAACTGATTGATTGTGTTGGAGCAATGGCAAGACGATATGAGTTGTATAAACCATTCTTCTGAACTTGCTCTTTCAAACTTGTCCAATCTTCTTTTGTTGGAATATGAATTCCTTCGAATAGTTGCTGAACTTTTTCAGTTACTGGGCTGTAATCTGTCGTTTCATACTTTTCGAAGTATGTGCCATTCGCATAATCAGATTTATCGAAGTCTTTAAATGTCTCGCCTTTTTCTGTAGCGATTTCCATACTTTTCTCAATAGAGTAGTAATTTAACATCATAAAGAATGTACGAGCGAATTCTTTCGCTTCTGCACTTTCATAAGCGATTTTATTTTTTGCTAAATATCCGTGTAAGTTCATTGCTCCAAGTCCAACTGAATGAAGCTCGTCATTTGCTTTTTTCACAGTTGGTGCATTTGGAATAATCGTCATATCAGAAACAGCTGTTAAAGCTTCCATTCCCGCATGAACTGCTTCACGAATTTCTTTATTTTCCATTACGTTTACGATATTTAACGATCCTAAGTTACAGTTAATATCACGACGGATAATGTCATCTGTACCGTAATCATTTATTTCTGAAGTTTCTTGAAGCTGGAAGATTTCTGTACATAAGTTCGACATCTTCACAGTTCCAATATCCTTCAATGGATGTTGATTATTTGCATTTGATTTAAACATTAAGTATGGGTAACCAGACTCAAGCTGAATCATAGCGATTTTAATAAGCATATCACGTGCACTAATATCTAGTGGCTTCTTCTTCACTTTCGGATTGCTCATTAATTCATCGTACATTTCATCAATGTCAATATCATCTAAATGCTTGCCATATTCTTTATAAACCGTATAAGGCGCGAAAACATGGAAAGGTTCGTTTTTCTCAGCAAGTTCAAAGAACTTACTTGGAACGATAATTCCGATTGATAGAGACTGAATACGGCTCTTCTCATCGGCATTTATTTTTTTTGTATCAAGGAATTCAATAATATCCCAATGGAAAATGTTTAAATATACTGCGCCGGCACCTTTTCGTTGGCCAAGCTGATTCGCATATGAAAACGAATCTTCAAGCAATTTCATAACAGGTACTACACCACTTGCAGCGTTGTCGATACCTTTAATTTGCTCACCACGTGCGCGTAGCTTAGATAAGTTTAAAGCTACTCCACCGCCGATTTTCGATAATTGCATTGCTGTATTAATGTTAAAGCCGATTGAATTTAAGCTATCGTCCATCTCTAACAAGAAACAAGACACCATTTCTCCTCTTCTGCTTCTTCCCGCATTTAAAAAGGTTGGTGTCGCTGGTTGGTAGTTTTGTTTTACAATCATGCTTGCGAATTGTTTTGCCTTCGAAACATCACCGCGTCCTAAGTATAATGACACAATTGCTACACGATCTTCATAGCTTTCTAAGTATTGTTTTTGATCATTCGTTTTTAACGCATAATCTTTGTAGAACTTAGATGCTGCCATATAAGATTGGAACTCGAAGTTTTCACCATAAGCGATGTTATATACTTCCTCTACTTCCTCCAAGCTATACTCGTCCAGAACGTTGTAATAGTAATCATGTTCTTTCATATACTCCATTCGCTCTGCCACGCTATTAAAAGGAACGGTATTCTCTCTAGCTTCTTCCATAAAGACTTCTAATGCCTCTTTATCTTTATGAAGCTGATAAAAACCGTCCTGCATTTGCGTGATTTCATTATTCAGTTCAATGTGTCGCAATCTCCCGCACCCTTTCCTTAAAATATTTTACATCGTTATTTGTTCCAGACAACTCAAATTTTGATACAATAGGCACTTCATATTTAGTAGAAATCTTGTCAGCACTTGCACCGAACATGTCTCCCCAGTTACGATTGCCGCTTGCAGATACGCCTTTTAATTTTTCATTATTGCGCTCTAAAAAGTCTAAAACACGTTCTGGTACATTTCCAAAACCTGTTGTATACGTAATAAGAATAAAGTCTTCATCTATTACTAGATCTTCATCAATTTGAACGGCCGGCATATTTAATTTGTGAATGAAACGCTTCACGTTTCCTGTCATAGAATCATATGCAACTAACATTTCCGACCCTCCCTCTCAAATCTATATTCTCTATATGTCGTTCTTGATTTCTCTATATATTGTATTACGTTTCAAAATAAGACACAAGATATATGTATAAATTCTTTCTTTTTTTAACTTTTACTTTTCGACATGATAGCCGTTTTTTTCAATACAATGACTATGAAACAACATTCTAAAACTCATGTCAATAAAGTGCTTTTCAAAAAAGTTGTCAACGAATTTAACCTTATTTTTAAAAAAGTTAATAATATATTTTGTCATAAAACGGTAGATGCTGAAGAAATATATTTCTCCAGCATCACGCAAAAAAGAACAGATATGAAACGATAATCTGCTCTAAAAAACGATTACATTTATCAAATTTACCTTATTAAATATATTATACATATACTTTCGTTTTTCGTTACATACTAAAAGATAACTATTATAGAAAAAGATTATTATTATGGAACTTCAATTTATTTATGAAAAGTTTATTCAGAGTACTCAATGCGCAAAATATCTTTTACAAATATATGATGTGGATTTTCATCTTTATCAATCATTGTACATACAGGAGCCTCTTCATCAAAGTATACAATCAGTCCTTCTACGTACTGATATGTATGTTGAACTTGTACAGTTACTTTAATTTCTATTGCTTCTTCATATGCTCTTTTTATTTTCTGAAGCATTTTTGCTGAACATTTTCGTTTCTCTGGATACATAACCATTCCCATAAATCGATTGCCGGCTCTATCTTTCCACATATAATCCCAATGTGGTAAAATGCCTTGTTTAAAATCGCCCATAATTCCCCTCTCCTTTATCTTTTATTTATCCCGCATGAAACGTCCGTTTGGTGAAGGCTACTAATCAGTGAGAGATGCCCTGCTGATCAAAATTCCCCCTTATGAACGTGGCGTTTCTGAATATGTATAAATCACTTGCCCGCCTCGCTGTGCGTTACCAATGAAATGCTTAAAGTCTTCTCTATTTACAACAACTTCTCTGAACATATAAAATACATCTTTCGTAACAACATACTCCTTTATTTCACCATTTTTTAGCTGATCTAAAATTGTATTTGCTAATTCTTTATCCATGTATTTCACCTCTCTGCAATATTTTATTTTATCTTATATTCTATAGGTCAACAACTGTAAATTTATCCCGCTATTTGCAGGTAGTCCGATTGGTGTTGACTACTAATCAGTCGTGGAATGAACAAAAAATCTTACTGATTAACGTTTCACTTTATCTCGTTGTTATGCCATGATTTTATTTTCGTTATTTCGCAAACAATATTGTTTTACTATATGTCCACTAAATATCATATACTAACATAGCTACTTCTCTATATCAAACATTTCGGCATTCAATTATGCAAAGTTCCATACCACTATGCTACAATATACAAATAGAACTAGGAGGGATACTATGATTCGGAAAGCAAAAAAGACAGATGCGATAGCAATAGCTCCTTTATTGTATAATGCTCTGCATGAAATTGCTGAAAAAATCACAGGTAGCACAGTTGAAGCAGAAGTATTACTAGGACTTGAGACATAGTTCTCAAAAGAAAATAACCGTCTGAGCTACGAAAACTGTTTTGTCTATGAACAAGACGAGAGTGCAGTTGGAATTATTGTCGCTTATCACGGTAGTGAAGCAACACAGCTTGACGCACCAATTGTACATCACTTAAGAGCATTACATAAAGATGAATCAATTACGTTAGAAAAAGAAGCTGAGCTTGATGAGTATTACATTGATACATTATCAGTTTCAAGTGCACACGGCGGAAAAGGTATAGGTTCTAAATTAATTGAAGCTGCCGAAATCTATGCAACTGAAAAAGGGCATAAAAAAATCGCTTTACTTGTTAATTTAGAAAACAAACGCGCCTATTCACTATACGAAAAGTTAGGTTATAAAAAAGATGAAATTGTTATGCTAGTAGGGGAACCTTATGCTCATCTCGTAAAACCATTAAACGTCAAAATTTCTATATCTTAAAAAGAAAGCACACGATTTATATAAATCGTGTGCTTTTATGTTAAATTTGTATTTAATATATTTCCATCCATCGCCTCGTGAAACGTATATGTTGTACATCCCCATGGCTCTCTGTGCAAAATAGGAGAACCAGACCATCCCATCGCTCTCAGTTCGGCACCAATCATTACATTCACATAATTATGACCTACAAGAGCTATACTTCCATGTACGAGAGCATAACGATGTAACAGGTAAGCCGCTTGCCTTACCCTCTCTCTTACTTCCTTATAAGACTCAACATCTTTATGGTAGCCAAGTATCCATAATGTTCGTCCAATGAACATCCATACCTTAATTGTGCATTTCAACCACTTCGGAGCAAAAAAGCATGAAGGAACTTCAGCTTCTCTAAAAAGAGAATTTTGCATAAAAGATAAAGAATCCGTCAATTCAGCTGCTGATTGTACAGCACGCCTTTGATCACTTGTTAAGACAAATTTCGCTGCTTCAATTGCCTCTATTGTTTCTATCGGTATTTTAGCTTTTTGTATCATTGACTCGGAATCATACCGTTTCATCCATTCGTGAAATGAATTAATTGTCATCGGTTCTCTTATACGACTTAAACAACCATGACGAATAAAAGAAATCTTCATTCTTTTCACTCTCCATTCATCACTTATGAACTCTATTATGCACTAGTTCTAAACATCATACCACGCAAAAAAATAAAGTTATATACCTTTACATCTCCCCACCACTATCATGTGTTATCGAAGCATGGATACCATCCATCCCATCAAAATATGTACTCGTATCATATTGACGAATCTTTTTTAAATGCATATAAGAAAATAAAAATAAAATTAAAGCTATAACACTCCCCACAAATTCAAACATCATTTTACCGCCTCTAATTTCTCCCACTTCAGCAGGTTATTCTACTTTTTCATTATACCTCGATATAAAGATTCTCGCATTTTTGCTATTTTTTCTAAAAAACATGGATTTTCTACATATTTTCTTACAAAAAGTGAATATTTTTCGAATTTTTACTTTGGAAACATTTACAAAGTAGGAAATATGGTTCAAAATAGGAGGAAATAAAAAAACCAAATTTATTCTTTTTTTGGGAAAACTGTAACAAGGAGAGTTGCTTATGCAGATCGCAGAAACTGGAGATATCATCGAATTTAAAGGTGGAATGCAAGGCCGTGTTCAAAAAGTAAATCAAAACTCTGTTATTGTTGATATAACAATTATGAAGAATTTTAGAGAACTAGATATGGAACCTCTTACAGTTGTAAGTCATAAAAACTATACTGTCATTAATCAAAATGCATAATATAATAGAAAGAAAGGGCCTGTATACTATACGGGCCCTTTCTTTCTATTAACGATTATCAATTGTTTCCGGATATAGATCGTGGTTCATCATGCGGTAGTCAGCCATTTGTTCATACTTCGTACCTGGGCGCCCGTAGTTGCAGTATGGATCAATTGAAATGCCACCACGTGGTGTGAATTTCCCCCATACCTCAATATAACGCGGATCCATTAATTTAATTAAATCGTTCATAATAACGTTCATGCAATCTTCGTGGAAATCACCATGATTGCGGAAACTAAATAAATACAACTTTAAAGATTTACTCTCTACCATTTTTTGCTCTGGAATATAGCTAATATAAATTGTTGCAAAATCTGGTTGTCCTGTTTTCGGGCATAAACTTGTAAATTCAGGACAATTGAATTTTACAAAATAATCACGGTTTGGATGATTATTATCAAATACCTCTAATATTTCTGGGCTATATTCAAATAAATATTTTGTATTTTGATTCCCTAGTAATGTTACATCTTTTAAATCTTCATCTAATCTTCCTGTCATTTTAAACATCCCTTCTCGTTATACGCCGCGCTTATTTCCCCATACTAACGCATGAAGCTGAGGCAATACTTTTGCATCATTCATCTCTTTACAATTTACAGCTTTATCAATCAGCCATTCATACTTATCTAATAATTTTTTTATAAGCATCGCATCATCCACTGTTTTTGTATCATCGTTTCCTACTTGTAAGAAAAATGGTACCTTGGGATAACGTTCGTGCATCTTAACTGCATATTCAAAATCATGATCATCGAATACTACTACTTTTAAACTAATATCTTTTCCTGCTAGTTTCTGAATAATAGCATCTAACTTATGAAAATCTGTTTTCATCGTTGAACTTGGTGGTTTTGGAGAAATTGTTACCTCATCAATTTGAAGTAACCAATCTTGCCATTTACTCCCTTGCGTTTCAATTGCCGTTCGCATTCCATTTTCTTTTAATATAGAAAGAAGAAACTCAATATTTTTCAGTAATGCCGGATTTCCACCTGAAATCGTAACATGAGAAAAATTTTCTCCTCCAATTGCAACAAGCTCATCCCAAATATCTTCTGGTGTCATCTGTCTAATTTGATCTTTAGCTGATCCATCCCACGTAAAAGCAGAATCACACCAAGCACAGCTATAATCACAACCAGCTGTACGGATAAACATTGTTTTTTGCCCTACAACCATTCCTTCACCTTGAATAGTCGGACCGAATATTTCTAAGACAGGGATTTTACTCATCGAGCATCCACTCCCGTCTTACTTCCGCATAACTAGTCGGCGTCTCAAATAGACGAACAAATTCAACGCGAGCTCCTTTATATTCGTTCACTCGATTCTCTTTTGTTAGTGCTTCTGCCATCTTTTCATAAATCCAAACGACCATATTTTCAGCAGTCGTATTCATTGCAGGTAACGTTTCGTTTAAATAACGATGATCTAGATAAATTTCGATTTCATTTTTCCAAATTTCTTTTATATCTCCAAAGTCAATTGCAAGACCTATTTCATTTACATATCCACTAATTCCAAATACAACTTTATATGTGTGACCGTGTAAGTTTTTACATTTCCCTTCATAACAGTGTAAATGGTGTGCTGCATCAAATGTAAATTCCTTGCTGACCATTACTCTTTTATTATGGTATTTGAGTTGTTTACGCTGAATATCCTTGTCCATTTTTTGCAAATTCTCTACGATGCGAAATCCAAAAAAGTTATCCATTAGTTATTCGCTCCTTCGCGTTCTTGTAGGTACGTATCTAATCCTGCTTTACGAAGTTGACATGCTGGACATTCACCGCAACCATCACCAATGATTCCGTTATAACATGTTAATGTTTTTTCTCGAACAAACTCAAATGCTCCAAGTTTATCTGATAATTTCCATGTTTCAGCTTTATCAATCCACATAAGTGGCGTGTGAATAACAAACGGGTAATCCATAGATAAATTTAAAGTAACGTTTAACGATTTCACAAACACGTCACGGCAGTCTGGATAACCACTGAAATCAGTTTCACATACACCCGTTACAATATGACGTGCTCCAACTTGTTTTGCTAATACAGCAGCAAATGATAAGAAGAGTAAATTTCGTCCATCTACAAATGTCGATGGCAATTCACCTTCTTCATGTGTAATCTCCATATCCGTTCTCGTTAACGCATTTGGAGCAAGTTGATTTAATAGACTCATATCTAGTACCGTATGCTTTATTCCTAGCTCTTTTGCAATTTCCACTGCACAATCAATTTCTAGCTTATGACGTTGATTGTAATTAAACGTTACAGCTTCTACCTCTGCAAACTGCTCTATTGCCCAAAATAAACATGTCGTACTATCTTGTCCTCCACTAAAAACAACAACTGCTTTTTCTTTTTTCATTTCACTCATTCTCCTTCTCTACTATAAATAAGAAGAAAGAACGTTCTTGAACTGTCACAATAAAAAAACAAAACAATACCTAAGGATATTGTTGTTTCCATAGTTTTTTATAGAGGGAGTTCGCGAACCTCTCCCGCGCGGTGCACGGAATTTCTTCTTTCATTGACACAACTTATTGTAACATATTGTATACTAGCGTAAAAATTTCTGATTTTTCTGCTGTTTATTATTTCATTTCTTTCATTTTATAGTATGATTAATTTAATCTAAGAAGAGAGGAGGCATCCCACTGAAATCCTTTATTATTTATCTCTTTTTAAATATATTATTCATCCTGATTACAATGCTCGTATATCATTTATTTTGGAATCAAAAAGGGAAACGCTCTCCTAAATTAAATTCAGCTCTATTCATTGTACTCTGTTGCCTCGCTACCGTACTCTGTATTACATTTGCAGCAAAAACAAATAATGGTTTTCAATTTGATATGCGCCATATTGTATTAATTGTCGGTACATTAACGGGAGGGCCTATTGCTGGTGGTTCTATCTTAGTTGTATTAAACATATATCGCTTATTATTAGGGGGGGTAGGTGTTTTCCCATCTCTTATCGGTTCTGTTCTTCTATTTATTGTTCTACTATTAACATATAAATTTTTTAATCGAACTTCTAATCGTATAAAAATAACACTTGCTATTATCTACAGTCTCACATACGGATTTATTTGGATACCCTTCTTCCTTTCAAAGGTTACAAATAAGACTGATTATATACCGCATATTATTGTGTATGAGTTATGTTCAATGCTTGGTACGATTCTAATTCTATATTTACTACACATATTACAAACTCAAGTTCGTCTCCAAAACGAACTTATAAATGCTGAAAAGTTTCATTTAATTGGTGAAATGGCAGCGTCTATCTCTCATGAAATTCGCAATCCATTAACTTCAACGAAAGGGTTTTTACAACTGTTACAATCAGATACCTGTACTGAGCAGGACCGAAAATTATATATCGACATTGCCATTAACGGCATCGAACAAGCAAATCATGTTCTTACAGATTATTTAACCTTTGCTAAACCAAGCATTGAAAAAGAACAAACATTACAGTTAGAAGAAGAATTACTACATGCATTGTCGTTAATTACACCGCTTGCTAATTTAACAAATGTACGTACTCATTATATAAAGCAAAGCACTTCTTTTTTTATCGCTGGTGAAAAGCAAAAACTAAATCAATGTTTATTAAATATTTAAAAAAATTGCATTGAGGCTATGCCAAAAGGCGGTGATCTTTATTTCACATTGGTTCCTGATCATAAGCATATTCAGTTATATATATATAAGATACAGGAGTCGGTATGGATTCAGAACAAGTAAAACGTCTTGGCTCTCCTTTTTATTCAACGAAAGAAAAAGGTACTGGACTTGGAATGATGGTCGTATTCAGTGTTGTTCAAGCTATGAATGGAAAAATTGATATTATAAGTGAAAAAGGAATCGGTACAACCTTTTTATTAACTTTTCCACTCATACAAAAAACGTGATGAAATAATCATCACGTTTTTTCTGTTCCTTCAACTAATTCAGCAAAAGCTTTCACTTTTCCGTGCGGTTGTTGATTTTCTTTACGTGCTTTCCAGGCGCGCTCTTCTTCTCGCTTCTTTTTAGACATGTTTTTTCAGCTCCTTCTTTTCTTTCTCCATGTAGTATTCCAAAATAAGAAAGAAAACTATGCACGTATCAAAAAAGAAGTGGTTTCCCACTTCTTCCACTTTAGCGTTGCAAAATTGCATGTTTCGCCTCTTTTAACTGCGTAAGATGTCTTTGTTCATGCAAATCAAGAAATTGAACCCATTGATACAAATTCAGATCATTAAAAACAGGATGCTTTAATCCATTTTCAAATAAATCTTTTTCATCTATAACACTATGAAGCGCGTGTAATAGTTCTTGGCGTGAATGTTCTAGCAATTGAATTCCTTGCTGTTTTTTCATTAAAGTTTCTGTTGGTTGCATTTGCTGAGGAGCTTCTCGTTTATGTGTGCGATCAAGCGTAAGTTGGAGGTCTTTAAATGGAGTCATGTTTCTTTCCTTTTTTTGTAAAGCATATACAAGGGCAGACGTGACAGATTGTTCAACTAAATGCAAGTGGTGTAAAATTTGAATAATGCTCCATTTATCACGGCGTGGCTTTACATTCACTTCTGTGTCATTTAACATTTCAATTTCTGATAATAGCGTGCTTCGAGTAGACTGTAATGAGTTTACTAAACTTTCTAAACTTACATCCATATTAGATTGAAGCATACTTGTTCCCCCCTTTTGTTTGTGAAAAGAGGTGCTCCTTATTAGAAACACCTCTTTAGTATTCTGAATTTTCTTTTATTATCTCATCATTTTCCCATTATGTCGATGTTAAACATGTGAAAAAAAGCGCATGTTTTTTACAATTTTGTGTCGTCAATCGCATGTAACCATGCTTCAATTTCTGTAATAACACTTTTCACACAGCCTTCAGCAAATGGTGATGTTAAATTTGCAACTTCTACTAATTCTAAGAACGATTTACTTCCACCTTGTTGGCACAGATTCACATAATCTTCCCAAGCCTCTTGTCTATTATCTCTTGCACGTTTCCAAAATTGTAGCGCACAAATTTGAGCAAGCGTGTAATCAATATAATAGAACGGTGAGCTATAAATATGCCCTTGACGTTGCCAAAAACCACCGCGCTCTAAATAATCATTATCCTCATAATCACGATGTGGTAAATATTTCTTCTCTATGTTACGCCATGCTGTCTTACGCTCTTCCGGTGATGCTTCAGGATTTTCATATACATAATGTTAATATTCGTCAACAGATACACCATAAGGTAAAAACAGGAGTGCTGAACTTAAGTGAGAGAAGTAATATTTATCTGCATCTTCTTCAAAGAATAGCTTCATCCATGGCCATGTAAAGAATTCCATACTCATAGAGTGGATTTCACATGCCTCATATGTTGGCCAATTATATTCTGGAATTTCAAATTTACGACTTTCATATACTTGGAAAGCATGACCTGCTTCATGTGTTAATACATCAATGTCACCAGATGTTCCATTGAAGTTTGAGAAAATAAATGGCGCTTTATAATTCTCAATATATGTACAATATCCGCCACCAGCTTTTCCTTTTTTCGCAACTAAATCTAATAAATCATTATCTAGCATGAAATTGAAAAATTCATCTGTTTCAGCCGATAACTCTTTATACATCGTCTTTCCATGATCAACAATCCAATCCGCATCTCCTTTTGGAGTTGGATTACCTGTAGCAAACTCAAAATTTTCGTCGTAATAAGCTAACTTCTCTACACCGATACGTGCTTGTTGTCGCTTTCTTAATTCCGTTGTAACAGGAACGATATAATCCAGCACTTGCTGACGGTAATTAGCCACCATCTCCGCATTATAATCTGTACGGTACATTCTTGCATATCCAAGTTCAACAAAGTTTTTGAAACCTAAAGATTTTGCGATTTTCGTTCTCACTTTAACAAGCTCATCATAAATACGATCTAGTTCTTCCTCATTTCCAGCTAAAAATCCGTAGTATGCTTCACTTGCTGCTTTACGTTCGCTTCTTTCTTTTCCTTGCATAAACGGAATCAGTTGCGATAACGTTCTTTCTTCTCCAGCAAAGTCAATTTTTGCAGATGCTAATAACTGTGTATATTGCGATGATAATTTATTTTCTAATTGTAAATCTTTCACGACTTCATCTGAATATGTTTTTAAATCACATTCTGCTAGAGCAAATAATTGTTTTCCATAATACGCCTCTAATTCTTCACGAAATGGAGAATTAATGAGTGCCTTATAATATTTTGTACCATATCCTTGTACAACTGGAGAGAATTCATCAAAGAAATCCTGCTCCTCCTTATAAAAAGTATCCGTCGTATCAACAGAATGGCGAATGTAACAAAGGTTTCCCATTGTACCAAAATCGTTGCGAATCTCATTAATTGAATGAATGACTTGTTTTTGTTCTTCTACAGTTTTTGCGTTATCAAACTTCTCTAAAGCAACAGTAAATTTCTCTTTTAACTCTTCAATATTTGGGCGTTTATATTCATAGTCTTTAAATGACATGAACGAGCCTCCTCTCCATTACATACCTTTATTATAATTCAATACGTATTCTCGAATCCCCTCTTAATTTTCAACAAATTTCGGCAGTGACTGCCCTGAGTTCATTACAAATAAAAAAGCCTTGGATTTATTTATCCAAAGCTCCTTTGGAACATATTATTTTTCATACTTCCCAATTTTTTTTAATAAATCAAGTAATTCATCTTTTTCATCTTTCGTTAACATTTCAAAAGACTGATGTATAACTTTCTCATGCCCCGGAAAAATAGAAGCAATAAAGTTCTCGCCAGACTCAGTTAATTGCGCGTAAATAACACGTCTGTCATTCGGACATGGGATTCTCTTTACTAATCCCTTTTTCTCCAACTTATCTACAACATATGTAATGCTGCCACTAGCTATTAAAATGCGCTCACCAATTTGCTGGAGTGGTTGACCGCCTTTATGATATAGCAGTTCTAATACAGCAAATTCAGTTGGATTTAACCCGTTACTTTGTATAGATTTATTTGTAGTATCCATAACAGAACGATGTACACGAGATAATGCAATAAATACTTTTAAAGAT
This sequence comes from Bacillus cereus group sp. BfR-BA-01349, assembly GCF_022663795.1. Classification (NCBI taxonomy): domain Bacteria; kingdom Bacillati; phylum Bacillota; class Bacilli; order Caryophanales; family Bacillaceae; genus Bacillus; species Bacillus cereus group sp. BfR-BA-01349. The sequence goes on along the minus strand of NZ_JAKUGE010000061.1, from coordinate 7,669 downwards.
TGAGAAATATCTTCTCGTTCATTATTTGATGTCATACAACTTTCAACCCTTCACTTAAATTCTCAGCAATAAAAAGAAAATACCACTTCATACTTCATGTGAATTCCGAATGAGCATTCACTCATCCATTTCTTCTCCCCTAATATATTAAAAATCATTCTTGAATAAAAACATGACAATTTTAACATAGTTTATATATAATGATAATAAAAAAAGAAGGAGTACCACATTTGAAAGTCAAATTCCAAAGCATAATTATATATATATTGCTTGTTATCCTACCGACAATAGGGATTGGTGCTACATTTTATTCGTATCATACATATAAAATGAAACAGGAAAACAAATTATCTGCTCATACAGTTCTCTTTTTATATAGAGATTATTTGGATCATCATCTTGGTGAAGCAATTTCTGCTTTAGACATGCTTGCAAAAGTTGTAGGCACCGAGACTGGTAATATAAATGGCATTAAACAAATTGTACATGATACAGATGGAAACGATGCACGCTTTTCTGGTCTATATTACGCTACACCAGAAGGAGTCATTACAATCGCATCTGAAGATGAATCAAAGCCTATAGATGTTTCAGACCGTAAATATATTCAAGACGCGCTCCAAACTAAAAAAACCACTGTATCATCAGTCATTACTGATCGCGTTCTTGGACATAAAGCTATTATGATTGCTGCCCCCATATTTAATAAACAGAAGGAGCTCTCAGGATTATTATTAGCTAGTTTACGCTTTGATTACATTTCCTCTTCTTTAAATGCCATTAAACCACAATACCATTTTGAGGTAACTGATAAACATGATGTAGTTTTTCTAACCGATGATAATAACGACACAAGTGATACGCATTCTAATATGCTTACTACCCCACTCCAAAGATTGAATTGGAAGGTCTCTGTTTCTCCATTACCCATTCATCAAAAAACCTTATACCAGTGGGTTGCAATAGAGTGTATGGCTACTTTATTTTTAATGTCTATTTTATTTTTGCTTGCTCAATATATGTTGTTAAAACGTCAAACAAAACTTGAAAGACAACAAAATGAGCTACAGAAAATTGAATTAGTTGGAACTTTTGCAGCGAGTACAGCACACGAAATCCGTAATCCTCTTACTGGAATTAAAGGACTCGTCGCTCTATTAAAAGAGAAATATAAAGATGAACAAGATCAGTTCTACTTTTCCGTAATTGAACAAGAAATAGAGCGAATCAATGAAATTGTAAGTGAATTTCTTATTCTAGGAAAGCCAACCGCCATCATCGAACAAACATATGATGTAAGAACAATTCTAAATGAGGTAGCATTAATTATTCAATCTGAGGCGAATTTACATAACATTGTATTCCATTTACATTTGCCAGACCATCCTGTTCATATCCGTTGTTCGAAAGACCATATGAAACAAGTGGTTTCAAACATTACCAAAAATGCAATTGAGGCCATGACTTCTAATGATACACTAACCATTGTAGTAAAAAACAATGAAACACACGCACAACTGCATATTACAGATACTGGAAAAGGGATTCCGCAACATATTCAAAAACACCTCTTTCATCCGTTCTTTACTAATAAAGATACTGGAACAGGTCTTGGACTTGTCATATGTAAACGAATTGTAGAGATGTATAATGGGCATATTTTTATCGACAGTACAGAAAACGAAGGAACGACAGTTCATATCGAAATTCCGTTACACATAGTATAATTATCCTTATCCTATAAGGGTAATTATACTTATTTCATAAAACCAGCCACAAGCATTCGCCAAAAATTATTTGATTTTCCTTCATACCCGATTTGGAAAATAGGTATTTTTATAATTGAAAACCATTTCGGTGTTTGTTTTTCTTTATAACATTGATATTGTAAAATAAGCTTGTCCAATTCTTGACTAACTTGAATTGTCTCCCTACTATTTAGCCCACTTGTTAATCCTAGTTGAATCATTTCTTCACGTTTCATATGAATATCACGTGAAAGCTTTTCTAATGTGTACTTCCTTTTTACAGTAAACATCCATATCCCCCTTATTATACTTCCATGCTCTTAACTTCACTTCTCCATTGACTTTTTTTTAACTACTTAATCATATGCAAATTTGAAAAATCATAAAATTTAACATTTTCTCCCTGTAATTTACAAATCTTTACCCTCACTTTGAGAATTATTACAAATTATTCTATCTTTGTAAATACATTCGCAATAATAGACATTTTTTCCATCTCCTTTTTTTATAAATTCTACGTAAACCGGGGATTCTTAATTTTCCACCTACTTTTCTTCGACATTTTTTGTTTAATTTATATAAAAAAGCAAAACATAATGATGATTGATAAAGTGAAACTTTAATCAGTGTTTTTTTGTTCAGCCCCCACTGATAATTAGCATTCACCAATCGGGTAGGCAGTGAATCTCCCACCTATCCAGCCCAATGTTGAGGTGGGAGTCTTACTACCCACAAATAGCAGGATAACAATAGAAAGGAAATATTTATATGCGAAAATATACGATTGCATTATTCATCATTGTTTTGTTTTTACCGTCTTTCTTATTTCCTATTCAAGCAAATGCTCATACGAATAAAGTTGCTATTGTCATTGATGATTTCGGTAATAATATGAAGGGGACTAATCAAATGTTATCACTTCCCATTCCACTCACTGTTGCTGTTATGCCTTTTCTTCCTTCCACAAAAGAAGACGCAATAGCTGCCCATAAGAAAGGACATGAAGTTATTATACATATGCCAATGGAACCTATAAAAGGTAAAAAAGAATGGCTTGGGCCGAAAGCAATTACAACTGATTTAAGCGATGAAGAAATAAACAACCGACTTGAACAAGCGATTCAAGAAGTACCGCATGCAATTGGAATGAACAATCATATGGGGTCAAAAGTAACAGCGGATGAAAGAATTGTTCGCCTTATACTTGCTGCTTGTAAAAAACACGGTTTATTTTACTTAGATAGTAAAACGAATCCTAATAGTGTCGTCCCAAAAATCGGAAAAGAATTAGGAGTTCCTATTATTGAAAACCAACTATTTTTTGATGATGTATATACAGCAGGGCATATTTCAAAACAAGCCCAATTACTCATCAAAAAAATTCAAGAAAAACCTATTATGGTAGCTATCGGGCATGTGGGCCCCCCAGGTGAAATTACATCACGCGTTATTGAAACTTCTATCCCTAAAATTCGTGAGCATGCAGACTTTATTTTCTTATCTGATCTAGCATTATCCCCGCCTCCTGTTTCAAAATAAAGTTCATTACTCACATATAATCAGCCCTCACCAATTGGGCTTTTACGGGCAGTCCGCCCCCACTTAACTTCTTTGCTTGCGCTGAATTTTGAGGCGAAGATCTTACTGCCCACAAATAGCGGGACAAAAAAGTACCTATCTATATATAACAGATAGGTACTTTTCTTTTTAACTTAAATATAATCTACATGACTCACTCTGAATCCTTTTTTCTCTATTTTTCCGATTAATTGCTTTAATTTTGTTTCATCTAACTCATCTGATATATTTACAATAACGCGGCGGATATATTGATCACCGTTATCTAGCGTAAATAGGCCACCGATATTATATGCTTTTAACAATGTCCCAAGCTCTTTAATCGTTCCCTTACAATCTTGTGTTGCAATTGTTAATATATAACCACCTGTTCGCATACCAAATGAATCTTCAATAACATCAAATATATTCGAATGCGTTAACATACCGACAAATTCATTATAATCATTTAGCACGGCTAAAAACGGAAGCCGACGAATTACATAAAAAGCTCTGAAGAAGGAATCCTTTTCAAAAATAAATGCATTAGAATCATCGAGCATATCTCCTGCACTTACATGCTCTAATCCGCTATTGCATTTTTTTCCTAATAAATCTACTTTATAAATAATCCCTGTGAATTTCTTCTCATCTTCTGCTAATACCGGGATGGCTCGAAATCCCGTTTCGTTCATCATTTGCAGTGCCTCTTCACCAGAATCATTTATTTTGCAAAATGTTACTTGCTGCTTTGGCAGAAAATGATATTTAACTCGCAAAATATGTTCCTCCTTACATGTCAACATGTAATCTATATATAATAAGGAGACCTATATTTTATGAGTGAAATTATTTTTTAAAACGCTTTCATTTATTTATTAACTTGTAGCTATATCACATCCATTTTTATATAACAGAGCTCCTTGCCCCCTTAATCATTAATAACTTTACATGATAGTTCATTAAATATTCTATACCCTCTAGCCATTTTTTCGCCTCTTCTGGCGTTTTTCCCCACACAATCATGCCGTAATTATGAACAAGAACTACTCCTCCACCTTCAATGAAATTCGGAACATTCCTTTCTAATAAATCAGCGAATTTTTTTTCATCTTCTACAATTGGAATTGTCATTTCTGTTATACCTTCTTTTCCGAAAACACGCTCCACACTGCGTTTATCGAACGTTACTTCTCCTTCTTCCCCATATAACTCTGATATTAAATGACTATCTACAGTCTGCACTTGTAAAATACATCCTGCACTACTTTTTTTATAAATATCCGCATGCATAAATGACTCTGCAGCTGGTTTTTCTTCATTTTCAAATACTGACTCGCACATGCAATTTACGACAATAAAATCTTCTTCCGAAAATAGCCCTTTATCTCTTCCCTCAACATTTACTAAGAATGTTAACGGCTCTTTTGACGTACATAGCGATAAGCTAATTTTGGTACCATAAAACCAATCACGAAGTGCCAATTCAGATTTCACATCTTTTAATTCATTCCATTTCTTCAGAAAAAATAACATTTCGTCACCCCCGGCATAATATTCATATAAGGTTCGAATCCTTTCTATGTAAAAGGAATATTTTTGATTATTCTAAAAATTAATTGAATTATCACATGAGAACGCTTTTTTGTCAATATAGTTTCGTGGTTCTTCTTTAAAATAGGCTATTCATATGTCTATACTCCTATCTATTTCCTATTTCATTTTGTACATAAAAAATACGCTACTCTTTAATTAAAGAATAGCGTATTTTCCTCATTTTTTATTCCGCATTAACGGGCAGCCCGATTAGTGAGGGCTAATAATCAGTGGGGAATGAACAAACCCCCCACTGATTAAAGTTTCACTTTATTTCTTTATTGCATTATATAAAAAATGTGCATATTGTTCACGTGTTACGAAATTATCTCCTAAAAAATTCCCTTCCCCGTCGCCTTTTGATATTTTATTATCCACTAAAGCTTTCACATATCCTTTCGCCCAATGGCCATTTGGTATATCTTTAAAATTCTCTGCACTATTTTCATTTTCTTTTAACTGAAATACTCTTTGTAATACTACTGACATTTCATATCGAGTTAATACTCCATCTGGACGGAACATACCATTTCCATAGCCTGTCATAATTCCAGCTTGAACCACTGCATCAATAGCCGTTTCATACATATTTCCTTTCGTATCTGTAAATGCCGTTTTTGGTACTAGATTATTTTCTAATTTTAAATACCTTTGTATTAGAAGAGCTACTTGTCCACGAGTAATGTTATCACCAAATCCAAATTCACCATTTCCATAGCCTATAAATAATTTTTCTTTCGCTAAGTAATTAATTGCTTCTTCTGACCAATGTCCTTTTGGTACATCTTTAAATTCTACCACTTCTGTTTTCTCATCTTCTTTAGACGTATTACCGTCTTTACTTTCTACTACATTTTGAATAACAGACCCTGTAAAGAAAATTCCTGTATCCGCGAATGGATCTTTCACACCAAATTCATATATTTTCTCACCTGGTGTACTCCATTTCACTACGCCATTACTATACGTACCATTATCGCTCTTCAGACGGATTCTCGTAGAAACTTCACCATTTTTTTCATATATAGGTACTTTTATTTCTTTATTTACTTCTGTTTCCTCTAAAAATACTTTTTGATTTTGGACATTAATATAAGTCGTCTTACTTAGTTCTATAACTGGTCGGACATCACGAATTTCATTTGCAACAAAACTTAGAAATACTAATTTTTTCAAATTACTAACTGGTGATAAGTCTGAAATATAATTCGCTTCTAAATCAAGCTTTTGTAAGTTTACTAAACTTGATAATGGCGTAATATCCTTTAACTCATTGTTAGGTAAGTGTAATTGTTTTAACTGTGTCATCTTACTTAGAGGAGTAACATCTTTTATTTCATTTTTCCCGATCCACAATTCTTCTAATTGCTTCATTTGCTCAATGCCGGATAAATCTTTAACTTTATTACGTGTTAATACTAAGTCTGTTAAAGGTAATGAATATAACGCTTTAATATCTTCAATTTGATTACCTGCTAAAGTTAAGTATGTTACATTTTTCAAAGCGCTTAATGGAGCAACGTTCGTAATTTTATTATTTGCTAAATTCAAGTAATCTAGTTGTTCCATTTTCGCTAATGCTGTTACATCTTCTATTTGGTTGCCTGATAGAAATAAACTTTTTACATTTTTCATTTCAGTTAGTGGTGCAACGTTTGTAATTTTATTATTACTTAAATCAAGAGATTCTAAATTATCCATCTTAACAAGTGGCGTTACATCTGAAAATTCATTACCACGCAAAGCTAAATGACTTAATTGCTTTAAGTTCGCAAAGAACGACGGATCTTTTATCTTCGCATTCGCAACTGTTAAAGATTTTAAATTTGGCATATATTTTAATGCACTATAATCAAGTATCTCATTCGTATTTAAAAACAAATCCTTTACTTGTAATAACTCTTCTTTCGTAATTGGTGTATTTAAATCTTTTCTATTAAATACTTTTTTATTCACAAGTTCTCTTAATTTGTTATCTGTTATCATATTTTGATTATCAACTGGATTATCCGTTTCCGTATTGCCTGAATTAGAGTTATCATCTGGTTTCTCTGTTTCTTTGTTACCTACAGTTGGATCTTTAATTTCAAATTGAACTTGATATTTGTGATCATATCCAATAGCTGGAATAAGTATATGCATTTGCATATTGTGCTTCTTCTCAAACTCACCAATTTCAAATTGAACTACTTTCGTTCCATTCTTCCTCTTATCTTCTGACAAAACCTTCACATCATGAAATACACCAGGCTGGTTTCTATCTTCTATTCTAAGATATTGAAAATAATCACTATCTTGCATTGTTACAGTGACAATTTTTTTGCCAGCTGCAATCGTTACTTTAGGATCTTTTATATATTGAGAAACCATAGATGGCTCATCTTTTTGGTCCTTATATATTTTAATCTCAGTATCATACGTGCGATCACTCGCTGCTGCTACCGATTGATTTGCTTCAACTTTTAATGCCGCTAATGCTGGAGTAGAGTACGTAGCAAATGGAATTGCTAATGTTGTCGCTACTACTAGCGCCTTCATGTAATTTTTTTTCAAAATAATATCCCCTATCATATATAATCTTTACAATTGATAATGATATTCATTATCCACAAATAAATGATAGTAGGGTAAGTACCCAGCGCCTTATCATATTTCTATGATAGGTTTCCATGTACTCCCCCCCCGAACCGTACGTACTTGTCTCCAAGTATACGGCTCTCCATTTATCAATCCAACTTACCTGAGTGTAAATCTACGTGACATTGATG
>NZ_JAKUGE010000060.1:0-33123 GCF_022663795.1 Bacillus cereus group sp. BfR-BA-01349 | reverse complement strand
ACAACCTTAGTCCTATTGAATTTGGAACTAAGGCTGCTTAATGAAAAGGCACCTAATCTATTACTGTCTACTTGACAGGGGTAAGACCATATGGCTGAAGTCATCTTTTTTGTATAAGTAGAATCCATTTTGGATTCAGTTATGTTGATTGATAAGTGTTGCTCGTATCCTCAGTAACTGTGGTGAATTGTATGTTAAATTCGAACATTCGGTTTATTGGGATATTTTTCCGTGTTATAATTTTCTTGTAAATAAAAGGTAGAGGGGAGTAAGTAATGGGAGAATTTCAAAGTAATTTGCATACGGCAACGCAACTTGCAACGAAAATGAGAAATGCTTCAGATAGAATGCAAAGTGCTACTAGTCGCTCTATAAATAAGGCAACGCGTACTACACTATCTGTGAACTTCAAGGCACAAGAAGCAAATCAACAAAATTTACAGATCACGAAACAATTTTGTACTGCTTTTCAACAAACAATTGATAATATCCATTCCGTAGCAAATGAATTTGAGAAAATGGATACAGGACTTCAAAACACTTTTCAATAATGTAACAACCTACGTAAAGGGGAAAAGGTAGGGAGAAAAGATGAGTCAAGGAATTGAAACGAGAATCAATCAATGTAATCAAAAATTACGAATTATATTTGAAGAACAAAATGAAAACCGAATCGCGCTGCAAAATCAAGAACGAGCTGAGGCTAGTTTTCATGAATGGAAAAATAGAAGTAATCGTTTATTTAACCGAATACTAGAAACTTGGTATGGTGACAAAGAAGCATTTCACTTTTTTACGAATATGCGGCAAGAGATCGGGCAGTATGAAAGAAAACTTACATTCGAATTAGAAAACGAAAAAGAGACGTTGCTTAAAGAAAAACGGCATCTCAGTGAGAAAGAAAACAACCTTTCCTATGAACAGCAGCAACTACAAAGGGAGGCCAATACATGAGTTTAAACATGTATTTGGGAGAAGTACAAAGTCAAACTCAAAGTATGAACGCTATATGTAATGCTACGATTCAAAGTATGGAACAAGCCATTCAATCTATTGATGCATTTGCGATAGACACAGTATTACAAGGACAAACATACAGTAGTGCAAAAGCCTACCTTGTCCAAACATTTCGGCCATTAGCACAAGGAATCATATGCTTATGTGAAGAATTAATTCGCCAAAACGAAGCATTTCCAAACGATTTTCAAGCAAAAGTTGCTTCAACAGATGTTATCGAACATGAAATAAGACAACAAATACAAGAAATCAATCAATCCATTGTAAGTATAGAAGCAATAGAAGTACTTACACCAATGCCTGGAGTAGACGCAATTATTGCAGTCTTAATTGCAATGAGAAAAAAACTAGAAGAAAAACTAGAGCGTCTATATGAATTCAATCATTCATCCAGCAACAACTACAGCACCGCCCTCCAATTAGCGGCTAGCATCACAGCCGGACTCGCTGAAGTGCAAAGCGGGAAAGGATTTAGTCCTGTGAGTGGGACGTTTCATAGTGAAAAGTTAAATATGGAATGGGCAAAGCAAATTCAAATAATTATAGAAGAGAAAATACGGAAATCTGATAATGGTATTGGAAAAAGTGTAGACTTAGAGCACAATGTGTATAACGACATTGAAGGAATAAGCAGCGAAAATCAATCTATCAATAATAGATTTACAAAAGAAGAGATACAAGCGACACAAAAATACCTTGAAGGAATTAAAAATGGTACAATAAAAGGGAATATAGGTGAGGATTTCCAAGTTGAAACCGATGATTATGAAATGGAGCATAACATTTTTGGCCAGCCAGTCGGTGGTAGAAGGCCAGTACTCAATCCTTTTTTAATCGGTGTGGCGAAGTTTGGATTCGATTTTCTCTTTGGTGATCTTTTCACACTCTTTGACCCAGAAGCTACCTATGGTGAAAAACTCCTAGCAGTTGGGATGATGACTCCATATGGGAAAGGTGTAAAAATAGTTGATAAACTTCATAATTTAAAAAAGGTTGGAGATGTGAAGAAAGCAACGTCTGGGAGTGCGGGGGTTGCTAAGGGTACGGGTAAAGCTAATAACTTTAAATTTGGAGATAATGCTAAAAATCATTTAAAAAATGTTGAGAATATAAGCACTAAGAAAGGGGTTAGTGGTGGACATAACATGGATGAATTTTACAATGCTTTAAAAAATCAGGGTGTTGATGTAGAAGAATTAATTATATCTAAAAAATCACATTCTTCAATTGAAGGGATTTATGAGATAGAATACAAAATACCTAGAAAAGATATGGCTGGAAATATTGCAGAACCCGTTTCGTATAAAAATATTAAGGAGCCTAAAACAATATACGATCCAGCAATGATTAGTGATGATAAGATATATCAGTGGGGAAAAGAAGCGATGCAAAAGGGAACAATAAATGGTAGGCTTGTTGAAGGTACTGCTTCAAATGGATTGAAGTTCAGAGGTTATTTAAATGATGCTGGGGAGATAACTAACTTTTTCCCAATTCTAGACTGATATTATCAAGATACAATATTTATAGGAGGATAAAATGAATAGTAATTTTGAATTTATTGAAGATAAAGAGAAAAATGATGAATTGATGTCAATATATTTTAACTTTATAAACGGTAAGTACTTGGAAAGAGCTTTGAGTTTTTTTGTAAAAAAAGAGGGGTTTGGACAAGAAATAGTATTCGTTCATTTTCAGTCTGATTTAGATGAATTTGATATGTCACAGCTACCTACACCTTTAGATGATAAGCATGTGTTAGTTGAATTAGATTCTCCAGCTGTTGAGTCTGAACAACAAGTGTATTTGGATTTTGAAACTTTTTATAATTATTTGGAAGAACATGTGAAAAAAGAAGTGGAAAAAAATCCAGAAAGAAATGGATTAATGGATTTATTAGTGCAAGTTAAGCGTAGCTTAAATTTGTAATATCTTATAGCCATTTTACTAGATTCGTAGGGCAGAAAAAGAACTTTTTGAAGAACGCGTTTTTATTAGGATTTTATTATATTTCAATAAGGAAGATTGTCTGATATTGAATAAGTAAAGAGGAAGTTATAGATGAAAAAGACTCAACAAAAGAGACTTCACATTTGAGGTCTCTTTTGTTGATTTCAATTGAAAATTATTATTTGAGCGAATGCACTTTCGTACCTCACATTTCACAGGCACATAGGCTTCAATTGATGCTATATAGTATGTTTTTCAATGTCAAAAAACATTAAAAAAAAACAGGGCAAAATTATTAAATAGCCGGGTCCATTGTAGAAATGTTTGAAGGTATCTCGCTCATAGGCGGATCTAATTTCTTAACTATCATGGCAGAAGTAGGAACTGGTGGGTTAGCATCACCAATTGTTATTCCATTAGATATAGTAGCAACAGCTACTGGGGCAAGTCTTTTTGTACATGGTGGATTTGTTTGGAATAAATCGATTCAAAATACTAAGGATACTATTCAAAAAATCCAGTCTTCTGGTGGAGGTGCGGCTAACGGTAAACCTAGCAGTAACAAAAATAAAACTGTAGATAATTTTGATGCAAAAACAGCTACCAATAAAAAAGGTAATTATGGTGAAATAAAATCTAGTGACAATTTATTGAATAATCAAAGTTTAAAAGAAGCTGGATTTGATTTAAAGCCAGTCGGAAAAAGTGCACCAACAGGTATAAATGATAAAATAGTAAAAGGAATTGATGGATTATACGAAAATGCAAATCAAAATTCAAATATTAAATATGTTATTGATGAAGCAAAGTTTGGTAGTTCACAATTAGGAAAAACTAAAGATGGACGACAAATGTCAAATGATTGGTTGAATGGTGCGAAGACCCGAAAAAGTAGGATATTGAAGGCTGTTGATGGAGATGCAAAATTAGCATCAAAGATTACGAAAGCATTACAAGATCAGGAAGTTGAGAGAGTGTTATCAAAGGTTGATAGTAGTGGAAATGTGAAAACATTTAGAATAGATGCAAAGGGAGACATAATTGGAGAATGGCCATAATTTAAGGCACTAGGAGGAATTGAATAGTATGAGAGATCCTTTATGTATAGAAGAAAAATGTAGAGAAGGAATAGAATATAATAAAGAGTTTATTGAGGAAAATAGAGAGGAGATTAAAAGTTTTGAAGAAGATGAAAGGAATGGTATTCAAAGAAAGGCTAAAGATAATAAAAGTCTTATAGAAGGAAGGTATCTATTAAATTTTAATTATAAGTTAGAGGATATTAACGCAAAATATTCCCTAGGAGAAGCTATCCATACAATAGAAGGAGATTTTGACAACGCTCTTATTGATTTGGGGCATATAGGGGAAAGAGAAGTTGGATATTTAAATCTAATTTGGATGATATCTCTAGGAATTTTATTAGAGACGGAGAAAAAGAATCTTGTAAGTTTAGCTAAGCTAGTTGAGAAGGAAAATATGAATGACGCAGTAATTGATTTCCTCTTATGCGCTAGTGATATTGGATACACAAACATGACGAACAGATATTATAAAGAAAATCCATATGCAAAAACGAGAGAGATTATAGAACTTGCACAAACAGATAAAAAAGAAGCGTCTAAAAGATTGCAAACGTATATGGAGAAAGAATGGTTTAAAGGCCATTATGATTATGAATGGAAAAATGCACATAAAGAACCTGGATATGTGGGGTATTGGAGCTTTGAGACAGCTGCAATAGTAAAGATACTCGGACTTGATGATACAAGTTTAAAAGGTAATAACCATTATCCATATGATTTGGCACATTATAAAAATGAAATGAAATTTAAGCATATAGACCTAAGTGAATATCACTATGAAGATGAGACAGAAGAAATCGAGGATATAGTAGAAGGAATTGAACATAATCCTACATTGGAAAATATTATTCCGCCAAGATGGCATTCATTGGTCAATGAATTAATACATGATTATGAGAATATGGATGATAGTAGTTTTTATGAAAAATACAAAAAAACGATAGGAATAGGTCAAGTATGGTTTTTACCACAAGAGTATGAAGAAGAAAATGAGCAAAAAAATCTATTAGGAAGTTTAATTGTGTTTGCCCTGACGGTAAGAGATTATATATTACAATTGGATTATAAAGAGGATTTAGAGGACTACATTGATAATCTTAAAAATTTCTGGAATGGATCAGAAACAAAGTTAATTCAATTTATTTTAGAGAATGATCAAAATTATTATGCATGGGTACCAAAAGAAGCAAACATCCCAAATATGTATGAAGTGAAGATTGAGAGTGTTGATGTAGAGGAAGTTCTATAATAAGCAAATTAAAACATTGTGTATCATGAGTAATGTTGAAAAACTAATTTATACGGAATTTAATGAATTAAGAGGTTAAAAATAGTGGTAGTTTGGAGAATCCAACTACCACTATTTTTGTGTTTGGGAATGGTTCTGTAAATTAAGTAGAGTATTTCAGAGTATATATATTATGTAGGAGAAGTAAATAAGTTAAAGGCGCTAAATAAAATCGGTCATATCGCAAAGACATTAAGTGGAGTAAGTACATTTGCTAATGCAGTAAAACTAGCAAAAGAATTGAAGCCTACGCTTGAAATGTTACAATCATTTAAGAAAGAGGCTTCCTATGCATTCTCTAATGTTGGTGGAACTATTATAACCAAAATACCACAAGGTGAATTGATAGAAGCTTATTATAAGTTTGCGAAGTCTAAAGATGGTGGTAAGGGTACGGGTGAAACTGTAAGCAATTATCTTGATGATATAGTCGAGGCTGGTGGTACCAGAAGAGAAATAAATTCTAAACTTCGAAATCCATTAGATAATCCTAAGATAGCAAAGGAGATTGAGGGAAATACTGAAGCTGTATATGGATATTCACCTAAGAAGGAATCTGCCTTAAATAAGTTTGGGGTAGACTGGACAAATGGTGATGAAGTTGCTTATGCAAGAAGCGAAAGAATAAAGTATCATGAAAAAATACAACAAAAAAGAATACAACTAGAACAAGATATTAAAAATCTTCAAAATGATGGGCTATCTATGGAGGAAATTGCTAGATTGAAAGTCGAAGAGCGAAATCAAGGAAGAATGGAAACGTATATAAAATCTAATAATTTAGATGGGTTGAATGCAATGAAAGAAATATTCTTGAATATGGCAGGGCAGAAGGACCTACACCTGAACAACTTTATAAAAAGTATGGTTCATGGGAAGATGTGATATATGGCAGTTTAAAAACAAATCCAGCAATGGATGTCTTGACAGGATTATTTCATAGTATGGGAGGAAAATAATTATGAAAGAAGAAAAAATACAAGGTAATATAAAGTGGATTGCATACAATAATTTAAGATTTAGAATAGAGAAGGTTAATGATGATTCATCCGTAATTTGGGTTTCTGATAATTTTGTAAATTTATGTTTTACCTTAGTAATGAATGACTTTTTAAGTAAATGTGAGGATGAGTTGAATATAAATATCGAAATTGATTTGACTTGGAATAATCATAGAGGTTTGATTATAAAAAATCATGATATAAATCTAATTTTAGGAGAAATAATTAATTTTATTAGCGAATGGGAGTTAGAAGGAAATTCAAATGCTGATAATTTTTCTACGGAAGAGTGGTATTCAGCATAAGCTTGCAGGGTATGCTAGCTTTCCATCATTTTTAGGAATTTAAAAATATGGAGGGAAATTTAAATTTAATGTATGTTTAGGGGACATTGAATGTGAATTGAAACTAACGAGTTAGATAAATATTTTAAGCAACTAGTGAGGAATGAATTCTGTATAGTAAAGAATTCATTCCTTTTAAGTTTGTTTTAATTTACTTGTAATTATAGTAGTTAATATTTGAAGAGGCAATCACCCTAAGTCGTAAAGACACGAAAGCCTATACTCAAAGTAAGATTTCAAAGCTTTAGGAAGAAATTGGTTGAGTTAAAGGGGCTAAGGATGATACTTAGGATACGGCTAACGGTAAACCTAGCAGTAGCAAAAACACAAATGTAGAAAATTTTGATGCAAAAACAGCTACAAATAAACAAAAAGGTAATTATGGTGAAATAAAATCTAGTGACAATTTATTGAATAATCAAAGTTTAAAAGAAGCTGGATTTGATTTAAAGCCAGTCGGAAAAAGTGCACCAACAGGTATAAATGATAAAATAGTAAAAGGAATTGATGGATTATACGAAAATGCAAATCAAAATTCAAATATTAAATATGTTATTGATGAAGCAAAGTTTGGTAGTTCACAATTAGGAAAAACTAAAGATGGACGACAAATGTCAAATGATTGGTTGAATGGTGCGAAGACGCGAAAAAGTAGGATATTGAAGGCTGTTGATGGAGATATGAAATTATCAATAAAAATTACGAATGCATTGAAAAAAGGTGAAGTGGAAAGAGTACTATCAAAAGTTGATAGTACTGGGAACGTTAAAACTTATAGAATAGATGCAAAGGGAGACATTATTGGAGAATGGCCATAAGTTTAGAAGCCAGGAGGAATTGAAAGGTATGAGAGATCATTTATGTATAGAAAAAAAATGTAGAGAAGTAATAGAATATAATAAAGAGTTTATTGAGGAAAATAGAGTTGAAATTAAAAGTTTAGAAGAAGATGAAAAAAAAGGTATTCAAAGGTATCCTAATGATAATATAAGTATCATAGAAGAATTCTATCAGTCAAATTTTATATACGATTTGGATAATGTTAATGCAAAATATTCCCTAGGAGAAGCTATCCATACAATAGAAGGAGATTTTGACAACGCTCTTATTAATTTGAAGCATATAGGAAAAAAAGAAGTTGGATATTTAAATCTAATTTGGATGATATCTCTAGGGATTTTATTAGAGACGGAGAAAAAGAATCTTGTAAGTTTAGCTAAGCTAGTTGAGAAGGAAAATATGAATGACGCAGTAATTGATTTCCTCTTATACGCTAGTGATATCGGATACACAAAAGTGACGAATAGATATTATAAAGAAAATCCATATGCAAAAACGAGAGAGATTATAGAACTTGCACAAACAGATAAAAAAGAAGCATCTAAAAGATTACAAACATATATGGAGAAAGAATGGTTTAGAGGCCATTATGATTATGAATGGAAAAATGCGCATAAAGAACCTGAATATGTAGGATATTGGAGTTTTGAAACAGCGGCGCTTGCGAAAATTTTGGAACTTGATGATACATGTTTAAAAGATAATAATCACTATCCTTATGATTTGGCACATTATAAAAATGAAATGAAATTTAAGCATATAGACCTAAGTGAATATCACTATGAAGATGAGACAGAAGAAATCGAGGATATAGTAGAAGGAATTGAACATAATCCTGCATTGGAAAATATTATTCCTCCAAAATGGAATTCATTGGTCAATGAATTAATACATGATTATGAGAATATGGATGATAGTAGTTTTTATGAAAAATACAAAAAAATGATAGGAATAGGTCAAGTATGGTTTTTACCACAAGAGTATGAAGAAGAAAATGAGCAAAAAAATCTATTAGGAAGTTTAATTGTGTTTGCCCTGACGGTAAGAGATTATATATTACAATTGGACTATAAAGAAGATTTAGAAGACTACATTGATAATCTTAAAAATTTCTGGAATGTTTCAGAAACAAAGTTAGTTCAATTTATGTTAGAGAATGATCAAAATTATTATGCATGGGTACCAAAAGAAGCAAACATCCCAAATATGTATGAAGTGAAGATTGAGAGTGTTGATGTAGAGGAAGTTCTATAACGAACAAATCGAAATGGTTTTTATTATATGTAATATTAGAATGCATTTTACTAGTTAATTCAAAACAATGCATGCGTGGCAGAAAAAAGGATGTATTGTTACTAAAAATTAGAGGGAAAGAAGGCTGTTGGATTGAGTTAAGCACCTCATTGTCAATATACGACAATAGGTGCTTTTTTGCGTGCAATGAAGAAAAAATAAAAGATTTATTTTCACTCTATTTCATCTTCGAATTACATGTTATAATTTGGAAAAAATATATTCTTAATTTTTAGATAATTAAAAGGTGGTAGATTACTATATGAGTACATTAAAGAAAATTACTAATAATATTTCGAAGGTTATTATAGGAAAAGACGAATCGATAGAACTAGCAGCCATTGCTCTAATAGCAAGGGGACATATTTTATTAGAAGATGTACCTGGGACAGGAAAAACAACATTAGCGAAAAGTTTGGCTAAAAGTGTGGACGCTAAATTTCAAAGAATACAATTTACAGCGGATACTTTGCCTGGAGATGTTATTGGTCTTGAATATTTTCATGTAAAGGAATCGGATTTTAAAACAAGGTTAGGACCGATTTTTGCAAATATCGTATTAGTGGATGAAATTAATCGAGCTGTACCGAGAACACAATCTTCGTTACTTGAGGTTATGGAAGAGCGTACGGTTACAATTGCGAAACAGACACATTCATTACCAGAACCTTTTTTAGTTATAGCAACGCAAAATCCACTCGAATCAGCGGGCACATTTCCGTTACCAGATGCTCAGTTAGACCGGTTTTTACTCACAATACGCCAAGGTTATCCTACGAGAGAAGCTGAAAAGGAAATGATGAATCGGTTTCAAATGAATGATCCATTAGAAACGTTACATTCTATTATTTCAAGTGAAGAAATTATTACGATGCAAAAGCGTGCAAGAGAAGTGTTAGTAGGGAATGATGTGCAAGATTATCTCCTTGAAATTATTGAAGCAACTCGTAACCATGAGTTAATTGAAATTGGTGTAAGCCCTCGGGGAACGTTGGCATTTATGAGAGCAATTCAAGCACGGGCAATATTAAATGA
Organism: Bacillus cereus group sp. BfR-BA-01349; assembly: GCF_022663795.1. Classification (NCBI taxonomy): domain Bacteria; kingdom Bacillati; phylum Bacillota; class Bacilli; order Caryophanales; family Bacillaceae; genus Bacillus; species Bacillus cereus group sp. BfR-BA-01349. Next base: position 23,270 of record NZ_JAKUGE010000060.1, on the reverse strand, counting down.
AAGAGATTACTGTACGCCAGATGATATTAAGACGCTCGCTGCATCAGTTTGTGCTCATCGTTTAACGTTAACGATTGAGGGAGAGATGAAAACGACGAAAGAACAAATTATGAAAGAAATTCTTCATACGATTAGTGTGCCAGTGGAGAATGTACGATGAATCAACAGCTTGCGTATACACCTTTAGCGGAGCCTTTCGTAATGGGGGTTATGTCAGTTGTAGCCGTTATTTTAAGTGTATTTTCAAGTAATCTACTGTTTTTATCTCTCGTATTTTTATATGTAATTTTAATAGGTGCTATGCATGTATATATACGTAAAGTATCTCGTGTTGAATGGGAATACATTCAAGGGAATTCGAACGTTTTTATAGGTGAAACGAATATGTGCAAAATGAAAATTTCAAACAAGTCGATATTTCCTATTCTTAATATCGTATTTCGATTTAAATGTGAAAATAAGCTAACTTGGAATCATGATGAAATAAACAAAAATCATAGTACAGGTTCAAATTATTATATGAATTTTAATTTAAAAGGAAGGGAGTCAGTTTCATTTGATTTGCAAGCTGTAGCGTTAAAAAGAGGCATCGCGAAATGGGAAGAAGTTGAAATTGTTATTACTGATCTCTTTGGATTTATAACGAACCATATAACATATAAACAAGTTGATACGCCCTCTTATTTAGTCTTACCAGCTGTTCCGAAAATACAAGTTCCTGAATTACAAGAATGGTCACGAGGATTTCGAAAAGCGATGTCTTCACCCTTATATGATGAAACGAAAGTAATGGGAGTAAAGTCTTATGAAAATGAAGATTTTCGTTCCATCCACTGGAGTGCAACAGCGAAAACAGGGACGATAACTGCGAAAAAGTATGAGCGAACACAATGTGATAAATACGCGATTTATCTCAACTTGCAAAATAAAAGTGGTGTTTCTTTGCGAAATGATATAGAGGAACTAATTGAATTAACAGCAGGTATATGCAAACAACTTCTTATGCAAAACTGTTCGTTTGAAGTATGGATCAATAGTGTAAAAGATAACGGTTTGCTACATATAAAAAATGGGGATAATCGGAAACATTTGCAAAATGTATTAAAGGTACTTGCCTCGATATCAGACCAAGATACGCCTATATCTTCTTCTTACTTTTACACAGCAGGCTTTCGTCGAAAGGAACTGGATGCGGTTCCTTTAATTATTGGTACTTCACCAAAGAAATACAGTAGAACGAATAAATGGATTGTAATGAAAGAATAAGAAGGGGCTTATGTCATGGTGAATAAGAAGCGGCATATGAAAGTGAAGTTATGGAGTGTAAGAACTTTAATCATACTTTTCTTTGCGATTAGTGCGATAACGTTATCACAAGGTGTTGTGTATGTACAAGACATAGTAAAAGAGCGTTTTTTCAGTAAGACTAAGACAATATCGGAAAGAAATTATGATTTTACTAGTATAGGTGAAAATTTCGATGATTCCAAAATAGATGAAGATGAATATGAAGAAGTAGAAGATACAGGTATAAGAACGAAAACGGGTAAAAAATTTCAACCTTTCGAAAGAGAAAGTCTATGGAGTGACGTGCTTTCTGTTCTTTCAAATATATGGATTACTATAGCTTTTTATGTGATAATTGCAATATCAATTATATATGCCATCTACAAGTATATTAGGAAAAAATTGACGAAAACAGAAATAGTACAGGAGAAAGAATTGATTACAAAGCACACTGCGGTAAGAAGCATAAAGAATGAAAAAGTCATTCATCAGTTAGAACAGCCGTTACCGACAGATAAGATAAGAAAAACGTTAGTTGAATGGGAAAGAACATTACCATTTCATGAACAGAGAAGGTCCTATGAAACGATGCAACAATGGTTAAAAAGAATTTGTAGAACAAGGGATATTATCTCGTTATATGAGTCTGTTCGTTATGGTGAAAAGACGTATACGGATTTAGATGTGGAAGAAATAATGAAGTGGGTAGAGGGAGATGGGAAGGTGGATACATAAATATTCACCTTTTCTTTTTTATATGGAAATTTGATTAACATGAATTATTTTCTTATATGAAACCGTATTCGAATAGGTAAACAAAATTAACTTTATTTACTTATACTTCATTACATGTTAACCTATACTTAATTTTTATAAATTATAATTAATTTTTAATTTTTTAAGGGTGTGAAAATGTAATGAAATCGGTATTAAAAAGCATACTTATTTCCTTTGTTTTTTCAGCAGTAGGTATGTGTTGGTTACTGTACGTATTATTCAAAGGGGACGGAGACTGGTTATTGTCTTGGATAGGTGTATTAATGGCATATTTATCTTTATATACTTTAATAGATTTATATTGTAAAAATACATACGATAAAAAAATAAATAAATGGCTTATAGAAACAGCGGTGACTAGTTTTAGTTTTTCTGTATTAGGAATCTCATTTTGTATCATACATGAGCTATTAACACCATGGAGTCTTAGTTTAATGGTGTGGTATTGGTTGCTAATGTTAGTATTATTTTTAACAACTATAATATCATTAATCAGTTTAGTATTTGTTAATCGTAAAAATCACAATTTCACCGTTGGATATAGAATGCTCATACTTCTAAATGTATTTCTTACACTAGGACCAGTATTATGGCCGCTATTACTTTCTATTATTGGAAATGGTATGAATGCTAGTGCGGGCTGGTAAAAAGGAATATAAATTAGTTGTGTAAAGAATAGGATGAAAAGTTGATATAGAATTTTAAATGTTTAAGAGAACATGTTTACATAAAAAATGAAAACATGTTCTCTTTTTATTTGCATGCATAACTCTTCCTCAGTTTACCGTATTTAAATTTAAACGTAAGTATTTCGTAAGGAATGGATAAGAAAAAAGAGAGATTTATCATATAGGATGAAAGTATAGCTTGAATCAATCCGATATTAATGGAGGAGAGAAAGCCTTATGAAAAAATGTAATTCAATTAAGTTAGCAAGTTTTGCAGTTTTATTAGCGGGTACTGCTCTATTCACACCTGGTTTTACTGTGACTGCAGAGTCAACTCAAAATATTTCTAGTTCGTCACAAGTACATGATCAAAAGAATCGTAATGGCTGGAAACAAGTAATGCAGGAAACAGTACAGCTTGGTGCTGTGGGAATATTAGCTAAGGCGTCTAATAACGGAAAAACTAGTAGTTTTACTGCTGGCGTGGCGGACTTAAGTACAAAGAAACCGGTGAATTCGGATTATCGCTTTCGGATTGGTAGTGTGACGAAGTCGTTTACTGCCACGACTATTCTTCAATTAGTAGGAGAAAAGCGCTTACAACTTGACGATCCAATTGAAAAGTGGCTACCGGGTCTCGTGCAAGGAAATGGGTATGATGGTAATCAAATTACGATACGACAACTTTTGAATCATACGAGTGGTATCGCTGAATACTTAAAGTCAAAAGACGCGGACATAATGAATTCGAAAAAAACGTATACAGCAGAAGAAATAGTGAAAATAGGCCTTTCGCTGCCTCCAGATTTCTCGCCGGGTAAAGACTGGTTGTATTCAAACACAGGATACGTAATACTAGGAATGCTTATTGAAAAAATAACTGGAAATAGTTATGCGGAAGAAATCGAAAAGCGAATTATTGAACCTTTGGACCTATCAAATACGTTTTTACCAGGAAATTCACCCGTCATCCCAGGAAAGAATCATGCTCGTGGATATGTAAAAATGGAAGGAACAGGCGAGTTGAAAGATATTACTTATTATAATCCGAGTTTAGCTAATGCAGCTGGAGATATGATTTCTAATGCGGATGATTTAAATAAGTTCTTTTCATCTTTACTCGGTGGTAAGTTACTGAAGGAACGCGAGCTAAAAGAAATGCTTACTACAGTTCCTATAGAAGGAAAAGGGGTTGGTGACGCATACGGTCTTGGAATCTATGAGACTAAACTTCCAAACGGTGTTTCAGTTTGGGGGCATGGAGGAGGAATTCTTGGATTTACAACTTTTGCTGGGGGAGTAATTGGAGGCAAACATACATTGGCTATCAGTCTCAACTCTATAGGTGGGGTCGATATTGTTCCGCAGTTTAATAAAATGATGCAAATTGAATTTAATAAATAGATGAAAAGAAAGTGAATGGAATTTTGTTATAGTTATATTTAAAAGAGGTGCTTTTTTAAGTTCGCAACTATGGACAGTAGTTGCATTTATGATATGGCATCAATTGTATTTCAAAGTGAAAATCAATCTTAATGCTTACGATAAAAATAAAAAGGATGTCAGTTACATGACATTCTTTTTATTTTGGATAAAAAAGGTATGTGGTTCTGAAAATTGTTATTTTTAAAATTATTAAATATAATGAAGGATATAGGGGCGCCAATAGGGGAGTTATGAATGGGAAATACTTTAGTTAGTTAATTATTTCTCGTTTTAATCAAAATAATTATGAGTTGATTTGGAGCTGAATACAATGGGAGAAAATCATTATAAATGGAGTAATAAACAATTACGAGAACATGTTGAAATAATAGATGGTAAAAGAAGTCCGCACATTTTATGTAAGAACGCAACTTATTTAAATTCCTATATGCGCGAGTGGATGCAAGCAAATATTTGGATCTATGATGACCGGATTGTTTATGTAGGGGAAAAGCTGCCAGTGCAACTGCATGAATGTGAAGTCATTGATTGTGATGGAAAGTATGTAGTTCCAAGTTACATAGAACCTCATGCACATCCATATCAATTATATAATCCTGAAACTTTAGCGAATCATGCGATGCAGTTTGGGACAACAACTTTTATTAATGATAATTTAACTTTATTTTTCACATTAAAGCGTGAAGAAGCATTTCGTTTATTAGATGAATTTGAAAAGATTCCAGCAAGTATGTATTGGTGGTGTCGTTTTGATGGACAAACTGAATTGCAAAACGGGGCAACTTTATTTAATCGTGAAGAAATAATAGAATGGCTTAAGCATAAAGCAGTTCTTCAAGGCGGCGAACTAACAGCGTGGCCAAAACTATTACATGGCGATGATGAAATGTTAACTTGGATGCAGGAAACGAAGCGATTGCAGAAGAAAGTAGAAGGACATTTTCCAGGTGCATCTGAAACGACTTTAGCGAAGTTAAAACTGTTAGGTACAGATTGTGATCATGAAGCGATGACAGGGCAGGAAGCTTTCACTCGTCTTATGCAAGGTTACACTGTTTCCCTAAGAAATTCTTCAATCCGCCCAGATTTAGAAGTTTTACTGAAAGAATTGTTGGAACTAGGCGTAAAGCAGTTTGATAGATTCTTTTTTACAACAGACGGCTCACATCCTTCGTTTTATGAGAATGGAATGACAAACGTTATGATTTCTACCGCGATAAAACAAGGAGTGCCAGTAATAGATGCATACGATATGGCAAGTTATAATATTGCTCGCTATTATAATATGGAACATGTACATGGTTCGATTGCGACAGGTAGAATTGCTAATATCAATATTTTAGAAAGTAAAGAAAACTCAGTACCAATTAGTGTCCTTGCAAAGGGGAAATGGGTGAAGCGTGACGGTGTAAGTACACATGAGGCATTACATATAGACTGGAGTAAACATAAAGTAACTCCATTATCATTAGATTGGTCAATAGAAAAAGAGGATATGATTTTCTCTAATAAAACGGGGATACACTTATTAAATAACGTTATTACAAAACCATACACTAGTGAAATCAATATAGACTGTGATGAATTGTCCACAGATCATGATGAATGTTTCCTTATGATGATTGCTCGTGATGGCAGTTGGCAAGTGAATATAGCTGTCAAAGGTTTTGCAAAAGAACTAGGTGGGCTTGCTAGCTCTTATTCTGGTACAGGTGACATCATTCTTATCGGAAAAAGAAAAGAAGATATGCTTACAGCTTTTCGTAGAGTAAAAGAGCTCGGTGGTGGAATGGTCATAGTAGAAAACAATGAAGTGTTACACGAAATAGCATTACCATTGCTCGGGATTATGTCTAATTTAAAAATGAGGGAATTAATACAGGAAGAGAAACAGATGGTGAAATTACTACAAGAGCGTGGCTACGCGTATGATGATCCAGCATTTACAATTTTATTCTTTTCTGCGACGCACTTGCCTTTTATACGAGTAACACCTATAGGATTATATGATGTGAAAAGTAGTAAGGTAGTTGCCCCGCCCGTGAATTTGATAAAGCAATATTAAAAGGAAAGATCCTATAAAAATTTTATTTTATAGGATCTTTCTTATTATTAGCATAAGAATATTGTAAGCCTCAAATGATATAGTATCTAAATCATTTGAGGTGATATGTAAATATGAAAAAAATATTTTACATTTTAAGCGTATTTATTCTGTGTGTATCGATACAACACGTTGTACATTCCCAATCAGATGCACCAGAGTTATCTTCGGATTGTCTCGAAGAAAGAAAAGTTAGAGATGAAAAGTATGTGGAGAATATAATACAGGACATTAAATCCACATTTAATTTAAATATTGATGAACATAGTTTTTGGGAAGTAAGTAAAAGAGATCTGGAGGCTGCTCATTTGATGTATGGTGGAAAGGAAAATGATTCTTATTATACTTCGCTAACTAAAATTTATGATAGTGGTGGATTTAGCGAACAGCCCAGCTTATTTGTGAGGGCGCAAGAAGTATTTTTACTTTATAAAGAAAAAGATAATATTAATGTAATGAAACGCCTTAAACTAGACGTTGAAAAAGGGGAATGGCTCGTTATAAAAACGAAAAAGAAGAAAGGGAAAAAAGTGAAATTCAAACCGTTACAATGTGAAAAAGATTATCTAAAAAAGAGAAATGAATAACAAAATACTTATTAATACTATTTTTATTCAACGATATTTTGCTGTTGATTTGAAATAGAAAAAGGTAAACGAACATATTAGCTTTATGAAATATGTTTGTTTACCTTTTTTTGAGAGATTTAAAAATTGGGGATATTGTTAGTTGGAAATTTTTCACTGCCTAATGAATTTATAACATTCAATGAATTTGTTCTTCATAAACATTAGATTTTGTGTCAAATGATTTATACATTGCCGAAACACCTATGTATATTTTATTCTACAGTATTTATAAAAGAATGTTGGCTATTCATAAGAAATATGATTGGCACGGTTTTTGCTTGTATTACATGTAAGGAAGGGCGATTGTATGTAAGGAATCTGTACTCGTAATAGTATAAAACAAGCTACTATTGCATTATTAATCATAGTTGTATTTATAGCGGAACTGTAAATACATACAAATAAGTGGTTTTTTTGGTTTTAAAATTCTGAATTTTCATTTAAATTATTAGGGGGCAATGGTATGGTTAAATATTCGAAAATTTCTAAGTGGATTCTTGGTGTTGGACTAGTGACAATAACATGTAATGGTTTGCAAATTCAAGCAGAGACAAAAGAGAAAAATGTGAAGAACGTATTACAAATGGAGCCGGTAGGAATACAGAAATCTGTTGATGAATTGGCGCACCCTTCAAAAGTACAAGAAAATGAATCTTTTACAAAACGGTTAAAATTAGCGGATTTATCGCAGCGTCCACTAGGACCAACCGATAATATTAAGCCGTTAGCTGAAGAAAAAAAGTATTCGATGGCTGAGTTAAATCAATTAAATAATAAACAATTAACTGATCTTCTTGTGACAATTAAATGGTATCAAATTCCGGAATTATTTCAGTTTAATAGTGATAGTCTTAAATTCTATCAAGATGATAGCCGAATGCAAGCGATTATTAATAAACTAGCAGAACAAGGACAAGCTTATACGCAAGATGATTCAAAAGGGATTGAAACATTAGTAGAAGCTCTACGTGCAGCGTTTTATTTAGGTTTTTACCATGATGAATTAAGCAAACTAAATGAGCGTAGCTACCATGATAAATGTTTACCAGCTTTAAAAACAATTGCAAAAAATCCAAATTTCAAACTTGGTACATCAGAACAAAATAAAGTAATTGCATCATATGGAAAATTAATTGGAAATGCATCAGCAGATGTTGAAACGGTTTTATATGCAGGTGAAATTTTTAAACAATATAACGATAATCTTGCAACTTTCATTGAAGACCGAACAAAAGGAGACGCTATATATGAGTTGATGAAGGGAATTGACTTTGATATTCAGACGGATATGTACACGACTGGAAAAGAGCCAAAAGATACGATGTGGTTTCGAAATATTGATAACTTTATTAATGAAATAAATCGTTTTGCACTACTTGGTACAGTAACAAATAAAAACGGATGGTTAATTAATAATGGAATTTACTATGCTGGCCGATTGGGCAAGCTTCATAGCACGCCCACAAAAGGACAACAAGTTGTTACAGATGCAATGCGAATTTATCCATATTTAGGAGAGCAATACTTCGTTGCGGCAGAACAAATTACTACAAATTATGGAGGAATAGATGCGAATGGAAAAACTGTAAATTTAGATCAAATTCGAGAAGAGGGTAAAAAGAAATATTTACCGAAAACGTATACGTTTGATGATGGTGCAATTGTCTTTAAAGCTGGGGATAAAGTTAGCGAAGAGAAAATTAAACGTCTATACTGGGCGGCAAAAGAGGTGCGTTCTCAATTTTATCGTACAGTTGGTAGCGATAAACCACTTGAAAGTGGACATGCTGATGATGTGTTAACGATGGTTATTTATAATAGCCCAGATGAGTATCAATTTAATCGTCAACTGTACGGATATGAAACGAATAATGGTGGGATTTATATTGAAGGGCCAGGGACTTTCTTTACATATGAACGTACACCAGAGCAAAGTATTTATAGTCTGGAAGAATTGTTCCGCCATGAATTTACGCACTACTTACAGGGAAGGTACGAAGTTCAGGGATTATGGGGCCAAGGGGAAATGTATCAAAATGAACGTTTAACATGGTTTGAAGAAGGGAATGCAGAGTTCTTTGCAGGTGCAACGCGATTAGATAGTGTAGTACCACGAAAAAGTATAATTGGTGGGTTATCTAATGATCCTGCAAAACGTTATACAGCATCACAAACATTAAATGCGAAATATGGAACGTGGGATTTTTATAATTATTCGTTTGCACTGCAATCATATATGTATAATAAGCGCCCAGAAATGTTCGATAAAGTACATGATTTAATTCGCGCAAATGATGTTTCAAGTTACGATGAATACCGTGCTACATTAAGCAAAGATAATAAGTTAAATGAAGAATATCAATCTTATATGCAAATGCTTATTGATAATCGTGATAAGTATACAATTCCACAAGTATCAGATGAGTATTTAACTCAGCATGATCCAAAATCGCTTTCGGACGTTACTTCAGATATTACGAATGAAGCGAAATTAAAAGATGTGAAAGTAACAAAGAATAAATCACAATTCTTTAATACATTTACACTACAGGGGACATATACAGGAAGTGCGGCTAAAGGAGAAGTTGAGGACTGGAAAGTGATGAATGAAGCAACGAATGATATGTTGAAACGTCTTTCAGGAAAAGAGTGGACTGGATATAAAACATTGACTGCTTATTTTGTAAATTACCGTGTAAATAATGCTGGGCAATTTGAATATGATGTTGTGTTTAGCGGAGTGAATACGGAAGAAGGTACGGCTGTAGAAAAAGAACCAAATAATTCATTTGAAACAGCAAACCCACTATCTTTGAATATTTTGTTAAGAGGAACCTTGAGCGATCAAGATCAGGGGGATAAATTTGTTATTGATGTAAAGGATCAAAAAGATTTACAAATTTCTGTTACGAACGAACAAAATCTTGGATTGAACTGGGTATTATATTCTGAATCAGATTTAAATAATTATGTAGCTTATGCAACAAAACGTGATGGAAACAAATTGCTTGGAAATTATAATGCAAAGCCAGGGAAATATTACTTAAGTGTATATAAGTATGGTGGTGGAACAGGGAATTATACGGTACAAGTAAAATAGTTTACTATAGTTTGTTTTGAAAGGCTACTTATTACATTTTTTAGCGAAATAAAGTATTTAATGTTAAACATTAAACTAATTCAACATATCCCTGTTCTAATTATAGAACAGGGATATGTTGGCTTTATATTTTTAATTTAAATAACCTCATTGGATTTTGATAAGAAAATAATTAATATAGATCTGAATTCTCATTCGTAAAGCATGTTTTAATCTTCTTAATGCTCTTTCATTTTTGTCTCAATGCTTGTTTTCAAATCAGTTGATACTTGATTGAAATACCCCAAAACGATCTCCCTAATATCATCGGATATAACTTTCAAATCACTAGCTAAGTTTTCAGCGAGATGTTCTTTTTCTATTGGCTGTAACTTCGTATAAAATTCACCAGCTTGTGTAAAGTCATCCTGTTTCGTTATAGAAGCTCTTTCAAGTTTACCTTCAACGTACCTTCCTTCACCGGTTGTAATTTGATTAGCAGGTGTCCAATCTTGCTGCTGGTTAATCGTTAATTTGCGAAATTCTGGACCAATTCTTCTTCTTTGTGAATCACTGTAAATGTTAGCGCGCCCTTGCAGCATTTTATCATCTGATAGTTCTGCACCATCCAGTAAATTAGAAGGAGAGAATGCGACTTTTTCTACTTGTTCCATAAAATTTTCAGGATTTTTATTTAATACCATTTTCCCGACTGGTATGAGAGGATACGTCTGTTCATCCCATACTTTTGTGTCATCTAAAGGATCATAAGAAAGGTGCGCTTCATCTTTCGGATCCATGAGCTGGACGTATAAACCATACTCCACTGGTTTACCATTTTCAATAGCATCATATAAATCTTTCCCACTATAATCAGGATTTTCGGCAGCTAGTTTAATTGCTTCTTTACTAGTAATGTACTGTACACCTTCAAACGGGTACCAATGATACTTTACATACTTTCGATTACCTTCCGCATTTCTCCATACATATGTATTAACACTATGCCCTGGAATGTGGCGAAGACTTTTGGCCGTACCATTATTAGAGTATAAACGGACAACAAAATGAATAGATTCAGGTGCTTTAGCGACAAAATTCCAAAATCTATTAGGGTCTATTAAGTTATTTTTAGGTGAAGGCAATAATGCTTGAATCGTTTCAGGGAAACGCATCGGATCACGGACAGAAAAAACAGGAATGTGATTACATAAAAGGTCAAAAATGCCTTCTTTTGTATAAAATTTTGTAGAAAAACCGCGTACATTTCTAGCAGTATCCGGTGTTCCTTTCGTACTAACAGCTAACGAAAATCGCACCATAACAGGAACTTTCTCATTAGAATTTTGTAAAAAACTTAATTTAGTATGTTCAGACATCGAATATATCGTTTGAAAATAACCGAACGCACCAAATCCTTTTACATGAACAGGTCTTTCTAAAATTTTTTCATGAATAAATTGTTGTAATGACTCATGTAGTACACTATCTTGCTCTAGTACGGGTCCACGTGAACCAACTGTTTGAGAGTGAAGGGTAGCTTGTTCATTACGTTCGCCTTTTTCATTAAAGTGATTCCCTAGTAAAGATTGCCCCTGTTTATCATAGTTTTCATTCATCGATATAGCCTCCAAATTTATTTCGTCTATTGTTACTAAATATGATTTTATAATCTTGATTATGTATGATATGCAAAGTAGTAACAGACCGCTAGATGAAAAAAACGTGTATGTAGTGGACCTGTTGAAATAGAAGAAATTATGGAAAAATGAATATCGTGAAGAAAATTACTATTAAAATTTTAATCTAAAAAATGAATTTATACATGAGTTTATAGAGAATGAACAGAAATAAACAGGGAAAATAAATAGGAGGAATTTAACATGTCGGATTGGTTTCAATTAGATAAAGAATATATGATGTCTACATATTGTCGTACAGAGGTTGCAATGGAAAGAGGAGAAGGATGTAAACTATATGATGTAGATGGTAAAGAGTATTTAGATTTATTTTCTGGCGTAGGAGTAAATGTATTAGGATACAATCATCCTAAAATTGTACAAACGACAATGGAGCAAGTTACAAAATCGTTGCATCTGCCGTTTCATTTTTTAAACCCAGTTGCGATTGAGTATGCAAAGAAATTAGTGGATTGCTCATTAAAAAACGGAAAGGTCTTTTTTACAAACTCTGGTACGGAAGCGACAGAAACAACTTTGAAATTAATTGATAAATATAGAGCTAATACGAATGAAGAACGTGAAGGAATTGTAGTGCTGAAGAATAGTTTCCATGGGCGTACGTTAGGGGCACTTCATTTTACGAGACAAGAAAATGTATATCAAAATTTCCCTAAAACATCGATTCCTGTATATGAAGTAGAGCGCGAAAATATAGAGCAATTAGAAGAAACAATTATTCATGAAAATCCAATTGCGATTATGCTAGAGCCGGTTTTAGGAAGCGGGGGGATTTATCCTTTATCGCGTGAATATTTACATGGCGTTCAAAACTTATGTGAGAAATACAATCTACTACTTATCGTTGATGAAATTCAAAGTGGTATGGGGAGAACCGGGAAACTGTTTGCGTATCAAAATTTTAATATCACACCGGACATTATTCAAATTGGTAAAGGAGCAGGAGGCGGGATACCGCTAGGAGGAATTATTGTAGGTGAAAAGCTATGTGATGTATTTGCACCTGGAGATCATGGAACAACATTTGCTCATTCATCAATGGGAACGGCTTTAGGGTTAACGGTATTAAACACATTGATTGAAGATGGTTTAATGCACGAAGCGTATGAAACGTCACTATATTTAAATGATAAATTACAAGAAATTCAGAAAGAAAATTCTTATTATATTCAGGAAGTACGTCATGCTGGTATGATGTTTGGAATTAGTTTAAATGATACAAATGAAAATGTGAAAAAATTACAGGTAGAGCTAATGGAGAAAGGGATATTAGTTGACGTAACACAAGGGAATATCATCCGTTTACTTCCTCCATATATAATTACAAAAGAAGAAATTGATACATTTATTACTCAATTTATTACTTGTATGGATAAGGTTGCTACTGTAGTAAGTGCTTAAAAATTAAAAGCTATATTTTATATAAAGTGCACTCTAATTGTTGGGGATAGTTTACAATTGGAGTGCATTTTTTATAGTTGAATTTTGTAAAATACAGTCGTTTGTATATGATAACGGAAAAATAGAAGGAATTTCGTTATATTTGAGTGGTGAAGAAAAGGGAAAGTATAAAGATAGTAGATAAAGCGGGTGGTTTAAATAACTAATGATAGAACGTTTTGAAAATAATAGCATACGAATATATAAATAATAAGAATGAGGTGATATATTGGAAAATAATGATATTCAATTTACTTCTTTACAAATGAGAACGGATAAATATGGTTGGGCTAGTATTCAATATACAAATAAAAAGCAGGCTATCTTATATACTCGAAACGGAGGAGTAGAATGGGATGTTGTCAATCCTCTTAATTCAATTGTATTATTTGGGTATCCAATAAACGCTCGAAGCTCTTGGGCATATGGTTTAACAAAAAAGAATGACGATTTATTGCCAGCTATATTTTATACAGTTAATAGAGGAGAAAGGTGGAGTGAGTTTATTTTACCGGTTGAAGAAGATTGAGAGAAATCGACTGATGTTCAAGTACAATTGCATGCTACGAATATGGATAGTATATGGATTGTATTATCTAGAAAGCTTGCATCAAATAAATTTGAACATAATTTATACTATTTGAAAACGAAAGGGAAAGTTTGGAAAGTAATAAAAAATATAAGTATTAGTGATAGTATTTCAGGGATAACATTTATAAACGATCTAATTGGGTTTATTTCACTACAAAAACATTATGAAACATCAACGGTATTTAAAACAATAAATGGTGGGGAAAGTTGGCATCCTATAAAAGATATTCCAAGTCTTGAAGGAATTAATAATGGGACTGCTATGGCTTATAAAGCAATCTATAAAAATAACTTATTAGTAATACCAACTAAAATGAATGATGATGTATTTTTAATGAATTACTCATTTGATAAGGGGAATTCGTGGCATATTTCAAATAAAACAATAAATACTAGTAAAGTGGCTGTTTCGTTTTTTAGTTCCTATTATGGCTGGGTTATAAATAGTGAAAATGGGAGTGTGTATCAAATAATAAAAAAAGGAGCAAAATGGATTAAAGTATCAAGCAATCCATTATTAAAAAATGTATTTTGTTTGCATTTTTTTAATCGGCGTAAAGGTTGGGCGTGTAATAAAAAAGAAATATTTACTACAAAAGATCGCGGTATAACATGGAAAAAGGTAGTATATAAAATTAATAATATTGATAAATTTATTTAAAAAAGTCCTAAAGAAATTAGGACTTTTTTTGTTTTTTATGGTGAGAGTTGTAACAAACAATGATAAGAGAAAGGAGGTAAGTGCAGAACTTATATTTTTAAAAATAGACGGTTGTTTTTACACAGTATAATTCACTTTTGAATATGTTAATAAAGTAGCAAATTCATAGGAAATGGTAATACTTAATATTTTATGTCACATAATGTGTAAAGGGGGCGTGTAATGAAATCGTTAACGGTTATTATTTTGTACAGTGAAAGAGAGCAAATGTTAGAAGAGTCAATTCAATCTATATGGAAGCTAAATCCTCTTGAAATTATAATTTTCGTTCCTAACGATAGAAGTAATTTGTATGAAATAGCAAAGAAACATAAATGCCATATTGTTTTGATGGATAAATATAGTACGTATTATGATGGGTATGAAGCTTCTGTAAAGGCAGCAAAAGGAGATGTATTGTTATTTGTAGATAGTAATTTTTTATTATCTTCAACTGAAATGAAGAATTTTATTGAGCCAGTTGTTACAAATCAGGCGGATGTAGTATTAAACAGAATAGATAAATTTATAGAAGTTGGTAAATGTCCGAATATGGATATTGTTTGGAGAAAAATGTTAAATGAAATTTTAAGTCGACCAGATTTAAAAAGCAATTCAATACTTTCATTACCATATGCACTTACGAAAGAAGTAGTGGTAAATATCGGCTTTGATTATATAAAAGATATCGTTCTAGCTCATATGAACATAGTGAATCAAGGCTGGCGGATTAACAATCAATATGCAATAAGAACGTTCTCTAAAGATGAAATGTTAGAAGAAGAAGGGTATTTATTTAAAAAAGAATTATTAGAAAATGAAAAAGAGAAAGTGGAAAAATATTTAATTGGTATATCCAAATGGATAGAGAAAAAGGGAAGAAGAGTAGGATTTACTGATGCAGGAAAAAGAAGAGATATTATTCAAAGATTAGGTGAAAGCAAGCAGTATCCTTCGTATCATCGAGGCTGGGGAATGCATTCTTCAATTTATAACGGGAAACAACTTTCTGTCATTATACCAGTACAAAATGAAGAAGAGACTATAGAACAAGTAATACTTGAGGCGAGAAAAATAGAACCACTAGAAATAATTGTCGTTGTAAATGGTTCGACAGATCAAACGGCTAATATTGCTAAAAGACTTGGTGTTACTATTATTGAATATAACGAACGACTTGGTCATAATGTTGGACGTGCTATTGGAGCGCTTGAAGCTACAGGAGATATTCTTTTATTTATTGATGGTGATTTTAGTGTTTCAGGAAGTAATTTGCATCATTTTACAAAAGCAGTTTCAGCTGGTGTAGACATAGCATTAAATGATTTGAATCCGATGTTACATCCTCCGTTTTATGTTGTAGACGTCGTAAAATATATGCTTAATTTAGCATATAATCGTCCAGAATTAAGCAATGGCTCATTAGTAGCAATTCCACATGCTATGAGTAGATCATGTTTAGATGCAATAGGCTGGGAAAGCTTACTATGCCCTAGTCTTGCACAAGTAAAAGCTATATTACAAGGGTATAGAGTAGAATGTGTACATTACGTTGATGTTGTAAAACCGAATAGAATTCGTTTAATGGAGAATGTAAGTTACAATGGACATCCTCCGGCAGTATTAAGAATAATTGGTGATCACGTTGAAGCTCTCTCTTACTTAATAGAACATCTTGAAATAGATGGAAAGGGTGATTAAACTGTTAGACCAGTACAAAAAAATTAACATTTCATATGAACAATTATGGCAAATGGATTTTCAAATTACAGAACCATTTATACTCAAGGTTGATTGGGATAAAGTAACGTATGAATTTTTAATTCGTATTAAGCCCGATACTTCTAACACTATTGTTTTTGGATCCGGAGCAGGTGGGTTTCAAGAACAGCCAATTGGTCCACCTATTTTTCATCGACATTCTTGGATGGATGAATTTGAAGATACTGTTATATATTATAATGACCCTACGTTATATCTTGGAAAATTATCTTTAGGCTGGGGACAGGGAGAGTTAAATAGATTTTATTTACAAGATATAGCAAATATTTTAGAAATAGTATTTGCAAAGTTAAAAGTTGATTCGAAAAATGTGTTGTTTTATGGCAGTTCCGGGGGAGGATTTATGTCTTTAATTTTAGCTGGATTCGTTAAGGGCTCCACAGCTTTAATTAATAATCCTCAAACAAATTTATTAAAATGGATACCTGTACCAATAAATCTAGTTTTCGATTTGTCTTATCCAAATTTATCAAGAGAAGAAGTTGAGGAGAAATTTGGCGAAAGAATTAATGTTGTGAAATTTTTTAATCACATTAAATATGTACCGAATATTTATTTTTTGCAAAATTTCGCGTGTGAATTTGATGTGCAAAATCATTTGCTACCATTTATTTCCGAATTAGAGCAACTTGATAAAGACACGGAAGTAAATCAAATTATAATTGACTTATATTTTGATAAAAAAGCAGGGCATGCAGCTGTAGGGAAGAGTGAAACAATTGAATATATAAAAAAAGTAAAACCTAATCAGACTGTAAAAGAAGAACAAAAAGAAGTGGACCTATCAGTCGTTATAGTTTTAGGAGAAGAAAAATCAAAATTGAATCAAATTTTAAATAAAGTGCAGCATATAAAACCGATAGAAATTATTATTGTAGCTGATGATAGAATGAGTGCGATACAATCTATACCAACATTTGTTGAAAGTAACGTTGTTGTGATTGAGGAGAAAAGTAAACGGAAAGCACCAGTTCATGGGGCAAAAATCGCCAATGGTGATGTAGTCTTATTTTTAGATGGGGAAGATGTTATTTTTTCGGTAGAATTAGAGCGATTTATAGAACCGATACTGAAAAAGGAACAGGATGTAATCTTAAATAACATAGACTCCGTATGTTTTGAAAAGATGAGAGTAGAATGGCCAAGTATTGCTATGGTGTATAGAAAAATAGTAAACGATGTATTGGGGCGTATGGATTTAAAATATGATTCGATGTTATCTATGCCATATGTTATTACTAAAAAAGCAATTGAAGACATTGGATATGATATCTTGCAGAACCCTATTCTGTCCCAAGTAACTCTTATTGAGAAAGGGTGGCGACTACAATCCTCGTCAGCCATCACTAACACCTCCTTGAATAATATGCCCGCAAACAAAACCTCTTTCTATAAAAGTGAATTAACTAAATTAGAAGTATATGAGATTAAAGAAAATATAAAAGCTTTGGAGAGTTGGTTACAACGAAAAGATGATAGAGGTAACTATACAGATGGAGGAAGAAAAAGAGAAATTATAGAGCAGTTAAAAAACAAAAGAATTATTCACGTTTCCATAAAGGATGGGGAATGAATTCATCAATTTATAATGGAAAACAGTTATCAATTATTATACCAGCACAAAATGAAGAATCAACGATTAAAGAAGTTATTCTTGAGGCAAGAAAAATTGAACCGAAAGAAATAATTGTTGTCATTAATGGGTCAACAGATCAGACAGAAGTAATCGCTAAGCAATCAGGGGCAACAGTAATTGTTTATGAAGAAAGATTAGGGCATGATGTAGGACGGGCAATTGGTGCACAAGAAGCCACAGGGGATATACTTCTCTTTATTGATGCTGATTTTGCTATTCCAGCAAAAGATCTTCATCCGTTAACGCAAGCTGTTGCGGATGGTGTTGATATGGTTTTAAATGATTTGAATTTAAATCTTAGATTTCCTCTATATATTGTAAGTTTATATAAATATATATTGAATATTGCTTGTAACCGTAAAGATTTAGGGGTAGGATCTACAATTGCTGTTCCCCATGCTATTAGTAGAAAATGTTTAGAGGGAATTGGCTGGGACACTCTTCACACAGCGTGTGTTGCACAAGTAAAGGCAATATTAGAAGGGTATAAAGTCGAATGTGTCCATTTTGTAGATGTAATGAAACCAAATCGTATTCGTCCAAATGAACACTTTGCAACAGTAGGACATCCACCAGCTGTATTGAGAATTACCGGCGATCATGTAGAAGGGTTTTCTTATTTACTAAAGAATAGGGATTTTAAAGATTTATTTTAATTTGGAAGCTACTTTATTAATCGGCTTGAAATAGCAACGGATAAAGTATGAGTTACGTATTGGGATAAAAACAAAATTTTAAAAATTGCTTTTTTAATTCAGTGTAAGTGAAAAGTAAAAACCTCTTCAAATACATGAAGAAGTTTTTACTTTTTTATTTCAATTTATTATAAGTATATAAAGTAAAGAGTAAATAAAGCAGTAACGAAATTAACTTAATATTAGATGTAAGAAAGGAGAGAATACCTTTTTTTACATCAATAAAAGGTATTTAAAGATTTATTTAGAAACTAAAGTCAATCCAAATGGTGGCGCAGAAATATTCGTAAGGTGCAATGATGAATGTATGTCTAATTTTAATGTAATACCATTTATCGCATGTATTTCTATTGCAGTGAAAGATGATTTGAGTTTCTTAGTTAATTTAGATAGTTTAATCAAACGTTAATTGCCTATAAAACGAATAGTAAAATAGCATCTAATTTATAAAATTTAGTAGGAGAGTCGTGTCCGAATTTAACTAACTGCATATATTGTTAAGAGAAAGGAGGGAGAGTTATGGCATGTACTACGAATAATGTTTGTTTAGATGTGTGTCTTAAAATTACAATTACCCCTGGTAGTGGAATTGATGCAGTAGTCGATTGTGGAGGCACATGTGGGACAAGTCCTACTATTGTAATTAGTCCTAGTGAATCAATTGTTATTACTTTACCATTAGTTGCATGTTTCTCAATTGCACTAAATGATGATTTAAGTGTTGACTCTTCATTAACAAGCCTCTCTTTTCAAACTTCTTAAGAAGATACAGAAATGAAAAACCTGCCTTCTACTTTTCTTTTGAATTGATGTAAAGACAAAAAAGATGGTTACAAACCATCTTTTTTATTCGGTCATATATTTAAAATGAAATAATATATTATTTGGTAGATTGGATGTGTAATTAAAAGCACTCTTTACCTCTTTTTTGTTCAATGAGGTAAGAAATTGCTTCTATATGATCACCAATGATTTGTTGTGTTGCTAATGAAAGGCAACCTTCCTGTGAGAAGTGTTTTTCAGGTCGAACACGATTCAGCTTATCGACGTCGACAGAATGGACATTTTGCACATGAAACCCTGCTAAAATTGTTTTCACTTGACTTAAGGTTGGAGAAAGAAGTGAATCAAACCCAATTGTATGAATGCATTTTCGACTAAAAGCATGAGGGACAGCAGTTGTGGATCCCATACCTAAATCTTTTCGATTACATGCTAAATTAACAGCATATTTACATGCGGTGACGATAGAATACGGTAGACGATACATATAGTAGTGCTCTAGTTTATTTAAAGCTAAGTCTGTGCCGTTTTGAATAGATTGTACAAATGGTAATAAATCATGACTAGAAATTAAGAAATCTCCATCTATAAATAATAGTATTTCACCTTTTGCAAAAAAGGCACCAACAGCACGTCCTGTATCATTTCCAAGTGCTTCTTCGTAGCTTATAACTGTTGCACCGCAACTCTTCGCCAATTCCTCTGTTTTATCTGTTGATCCATTAACAATAACAATAATTTCAAAAGGTTTTAATTTTTGTACCTCAAAAATAACAGATTCTATCGTTTTTTCTTCATTTTGAACAGGGATGATAACTGATAATTGTTGATCTCCATAAGTATTTGAATAAAACTCTTTACCTGTAATTATTTTTGGAATGGATTTTTGTTCTCCGTTTTGAAGCCCTAAAATAATATCCCGCTTTCGATTATTATCGGTATAGTTTCCTCTTGGATCTTGCATTTTACTTATCCAATTTGCAATGGCTTCAAGATGATAATGAATGAGTTGAGTTGAAGGAAAAGGGAGAACTTGAGGGATAGGAATGTTTAATTGATCGCAAATCCGAAATTTATGTTCAATAATTTTCATTTGTGCCAATATGGGATTTGATAAATTATCTGGATTAATTACCTCAAGTACTTCTTTTGTCATTGCATAGGGAGGAAATAATAAGGAGTTAATATTTAAATCTGGGCGATAAAAAAAATGATTTGTAACTTGCTGCCAAATCATTGCTAAATTGGGCTGTTGTTTTTGATAAAAAAAATCATCTAAATTATTTAATACGACGTCAGCACATCCATTTAGTAATGGTTGAAGAAATTGTATAAGTAAGGAGGGGGGAACCATGTAATTTTCATCTAAAAATAAGAGATACTGCCCCTTTGCTTTTTTTGCACCAATTACATAAAGATTAGGAGATTCTATCGGTTCTTCTAGTGTAATAATTTCACAATTGTAGGAATCTGCACTCCCAATTGAATCCTGGGTATATCCGTTAATAGTAAGGATAATTTCTAAAGGCTGTAGTTGTTCACATGCTTTCAAAATTCCAGTTAAATTTTTTATTTTATGTTGTATGGGGATAATAATAGAAATTGAATGTTTACACATAAGCAGTCTCCTTTTTAATCAGAGGTAGTTGTTAATAAGGTTAGATAAAATAGGAGATATATTTTCTTTTTGTTATAAGCATAACAATCATTTGTTTTTATCAGATTCACAATTTTCATTACTTGAGTTAGACTTTTTATTTATTCCAGAAGCGAGTAAATTATTGAGAACGCTAAGGTCTAATTGCATAGGGATTGAGTTTTCGGATGTAGTTTTCTCATTTTCTTTTTTTGTAGTTAATATAGTCTTTATATTTTTAATTTCTTTATATTGTTTTAAGGTAATGAAAAATCCAGAAATAATAAAGAGAAAAGAAACAGTAGCAAGTAAAAGTATTATTTCCAACATAAAAGAGCCTCCTTTAAAACTACAATAATATTAATAGTTGAATGTAATAAAACAGAATTCGAGCCAATGAGTTCACTTTTTAAATATATGCAAGTCTTTAGTAAAAGTTACTAATTTCTAAGTTAGAGGAAGCAATTATAGAAACGTTATAAATATAAATAAATGAAAGGTTCATTTATAGTGTAAAGGTATATATTATATAGCCTAAACTTCATTTTATAAAAAGTTAAATAGGGTGTAAATTTATACAAAAAGAGCATTTAATTGGACAAATAATTAATTATGTGAAATAATAATAACAGACAAGGAGACGTTGATTTCCCTTAAGTGCTTCGAATTAATTTTATTCAATAAGAGAAGGTGTGCTTAAAGAAGTTAAATTAAAAAAGGAGCTGTTTTATTATATGCAACAAAATAATGATTTAAATTTTGAACCTCAAGACGTTAATATTGTCAATCCTAAACAAGCCAGGAAAGCAGTAATTGCTACTGGTATAGGGAACGCAATGGAGTGGTTTGACTTCGGATTATACGCGTATTTAGCGGTAATTTTAAGTCAATTATTCTTCTCAGGTGTTGATAATAGTGGATTGCAACTTGTACTTACATTCGGTACATTTGCAGCAGCCTTTCTCGTTCGACCAATCGGAGGTGTATTCTTTGGTAGAATAGGAGATAAGTACGGCCGAAAAATCGTGTTAAGTACTACTATTATTTTAATGGCACTTTCTACATTATTCATCGCATTACTACCAACCTATGAACAAATTGGTGTATGGGCACCAATACTACTTTTAGTTGCCCGAATGATTCAAGGCTTCTCTACAGGCGGCGAATATTCAGGAGCAATGGTTTATATCGCAGAATCTTCTCCAGATAAAACGCGTGGTATACTCGGTAGTGGTCTTGAAATTGGAACACTCTCAGGTTACATTGCTGCATCGGTAATTGTTACCATTTTGACGTTATTGTTAACAGATGAGCAAATGCTCAGCTGGGGATGGCGTATTCCGTTCTTAGTAGCTGCACCAATTGGTTTGGTCGGTTTATACTTACGCCGTCATCTAGATGAATCTCCAATCTTTGAAGAGATGGAAAAAGCACAAGAGGAATCTGAAGACAATGAACAATTTTCATTTATGGACATTATTAAGTATCACAAAAAAGACTTCTTATTAAGCACAGTAATTGTCGCCTTCTTTAATATTACAAATTATATGATTCTTTCGTATATTCCTTCTTATCTAACTCAAGTACTTAAAGTCGAAGAAACAACAGGCTTATTAATTATTTCTATTACGATGGCACTTATGATTCCACTAGCACTATATTTCGGTAAATTAAGTGATAAAATTGGTAATAAACGCGTTGTGCAAATTGGTTTACTTGGTTTAACTGTATTTGCAATTCCAGCATTTTTACTAATAGGTAACGGACATATTGCAGCTATATTTGCAGGTATTTTCGTATTAGGTTTCTTTTTAAGTGTATATGAAGGAACATTACCTTCATTATTACCATCACTCTTTTTCACTGATGTACGTTATCGAGCACTTTCGATCTCATTTAATATTTCTGTATCGATATTCGGTGGAACAACACCGCTCGTATGTTCATACTTAGTTCATGCAACTGGTAACCCGCTCGCACCGGCATTTTATTTAGCAGGTGTAAGTATTATTGGATTAGTTGTATTTAGTGTACTATTCGTTACGACTTCAGGGCGTGCGCTAAAAGGTTCATATCCTACAGTAGAAACGAAAAAAGAAGCACACCTAATCGCTAAAGAAGACCCTGAAGAAACACTTTGGTGGCATGAAGAGTCATTAGAAATTGAAGCAGGGAAGAATGCTTCCATTTAAAAAGCAACCTAGAAGTATAAAAAGACTCCTATGAAAAATGAACTGAACCCAAAAAATTAGACAAATATATTAAGCAGCTACTAAGGATTGAACTCTGTATTGCACAGGGGACAATCCTTTTAGTT
>NZ_JAKUGE010000059.1:0-34266 GCF_022663795.1 Bacillus cereus group sp. BfR-BA-01349 | reverse complement strand
CTTTCTTCATTTCTAGTAGATAGGTTCCTTTGTCAGTATTTTGCTTACGAATACGATATTTCCCTGTTTGAGATGAAATGACTTCCCCGCTGAATGGGACTGGATACAAAGGAAGATGTGAGGCAAATCCTCCGTCTATAATATATTTCTGATCATTATGGTTTAAAATAATAATCACATGCCCATCATCTGGTTTCCACGTATCACTACCTAAATCGTAAACTGTACCAGCTACTCGATAGACATCAAATCCACAATCGATTAAAAAATAATACAATAAGGAATTAAGCTCGTAACATAGCCCTCCACGATGGGTTAATAATAATTTATTTTGGATATTCTCTCTGGTAATTTTTCTGATATTTTTGTCCATAACGTCTAAATTTTCATAGGGTAATACATATCCCATTTGCAGAAGAATCCCATGTAAATCTTTAAAGTTTACATCTTCTTTCCAAGACATCTTTAACCGGTTAAAAAAGTTTTCTTGCAATTTAGTCAACATTACAAAACACCTTCCATTTATAGAAATATTAACCAACATATATAATGTTACACCGTTAAAATATATAGTCAAGTATAAAAAATTAAGTCAATATGTTTCAATTTTAGATTTTTTATGTGGAAAGTTTATAAAAAATTATATAATTTTTATAAGAATGTACAGAAAATTGAATTTGAGAACACTTTAAAATGGTGATATTTATCAATTATAAAAAATAAATATGTTGGTACACGGTCGCCTTATCTTCAAAAGTCATTGTGTAAAAAAATGCAAATTAAAGTATTCTGTTTTAAAATCAATGAAAAACCCCTTCGATATATGAGTTATCTAAGCAGTTTCTTTCTCGAGACATATTAGTTCTTGTAGTAGATTTTTTTAGAAGTTGATTATATTAATTAGATGTGTACTAAGGCTCTTGATTACTGTGTAAAAAGATTCTTTTCAAAGCACTTTTTGTTTTGGTTTTTTCAAAAGTATCTATTACAATTTCAGGATTATTTCTACCATTTTTTAGATTTCTTACCCATACTCGAATTGGAAGGCATTCAATATAATCCAGGAGACTCATCAATAATTGCAGAGACTTTCCTGCTATGAAAAAGAAATTAATCATTTGACTACTTGCATCGCCTGTAAATATGAATTCATAGCAACAAGGTGCATGTGATAGTTACTAAGAGAAGAGATAAACGAATATGTATTTCGTAATCGACACATAAAACCAATAAAATGCATAATCAGTGAGTAATAAGTCGGTACATAGAAACTAACACTAATTAAGAAAGTGAAAATCTTATAAAACTTTGAATGAATAAAAGGTGCTGATCTGTTCGTCTATATTGTTTTGTCATATAGGATAGATTTATCCATATGCTTATCAAAGTCAGCTTATATAATTTTTCAGTCGTCAATGTGAAAGAACACATTAAGTTCTGCGAGAGCAAAGGTCCTGATTTAAGCTTTACAACAATATTTAGTGAAATTTAATAGCAAAAGGCATACTTATGCGTAGTAGAACATAAGTATGCCTTTTGCTTATTTATCTTGAGAACATGTTATAAATTAGATGAAAAATCAGTTTTGTAATTTAGTAACTGAAGAAAAGTTAAAATAACAATTTTATTGAATCATAAAAAGTAGTTAATGATTTATGGTTTTCGGAATTTAGCAAATAGGATGTAATTCGTATTGAAATAATTTTTCTTAAAAGTAAAATGGTGATTCAAGCTAGGAAAAGATAATCAAAAGGGTACTTATCCTTTTGATATTGTTTAGATAATAGTGGACAAAATCCTCATGAATTTTTCCGTGTTATGTTGATATAGATATCAAGGCTAGCCTTCGTATATTTTTTATATAAATTTATTATTTCTTAGATCCTAAAGCAATCGTGAAAATTTAAAGGTATATTGAAGAATGAAATGCTTATTTATCATTGGTTAACACGTCATTCTGTCTCTCTGTAAGAATAATGTAAGTAAATATATTATAAACTGATAAAATAATAGTAAAATTCTCCTGTATACAGGAGAATTTTACTAGGATATGAATTTAATCCTGAAATTTATTGTCTTATGTATATAATAAATAACAGAATAAGAAACATATCAATTGCCAATATAAGATATGAGTGTATAGGGTAATAGATGTAACTTAACATCTATTTCAAATACTAACATATATATAAACAATACTTACCTTTAATTTTTCCTTTTTGAAAAGGGAAAAAATTAAAGGGAAGTATTGTCAATCTATCAGAAAAAGGTGACATAAAATAAAGAGTATAAAAATGAATTTGTTTTCTATACATCTTTCGATAAATCTCTTAGTGTTAACCTGGTTAGAATATCAGCCTCATCGATGTTGTTAATAGTTGCAGCTAATCTGGGGATTCGTAAATAAATTTGATAATATATTTGAATTGTAAAAGGTATTACAAGTGGCAATTAGCCTGGTATAATCTGCAGCTGCATCAGAAATAGACACTACTAAAGAATATATCTTTAGAGAAAGAGTTAGTAGGAAAGATATTAAATTTTATGAAAAGCAACTTATTAAGCGTATGTTGAGAAATGGGGATGTATTATATATTTAATTAGTATATCGATTGGGAAGAAATTTATAGTTTTAGATGAATAGCTAGAATTAATTAAATAAAAAGAAGTAGGTGTGTTAGATATACAACTTCTTAATACAATGAAACGAGATAAAAATAATAACTAATTATTTGCTACTTTGTTAACATTAAAGAATTTTTTCTATCACAGAAACTATAGATTAGTATATCTAACATATTATTTTATAGTTGAGAATTTTAAATTTATCACATGGAAAATGGCGTAACAAAAAGGGGAAGTAGAGTATTACATTCCAAGAAATTGAGTTGTTCTAGCTGCATAGCATTTCATAATTAAATCCTCCCATTCAAAACATGAGACCTCTACAGAAACTAAAATCGAGTCATAACTAAAAAATAACACCATTTAGATTCTTACAAAAGTATTTGGTATTATACTAAATAAATATTTTGATAAAACTTAAGAGAGAAGTTGTTTGGTACGTGTCCAGTTATGAGGTTTATAGTTAAAAAATAAAAAATCTTTTAATTTACCAATTACACTATATTCACTTTTATTTTTCCCTTTTGAAAAGGGAAAAATATTATGATAAGTTCTGCTGATTTATAAGATATCATTAGTACGTATTTTATTATATAAGCAGGAGGAAAGAATTATGAATAATAAAAAAATAGTAACTAGTTTACTTACAGTTTTAATGGTTAGTTCATCATCGCTTTATCTACAATCTACAACAGTTCATGCGGATAAAGCTACTCAGCAAAAAAATAATTATATTAGTTGTAAGAATGAAATATCTAATAGCAATTCTTTAAAAGATACTTTTGAACTTCGAATCGATAAAGTTATTGATTTTGAACAAGATAAAAAGAAAGCAGATGAATGGGGGAAAAAAAACTATGAAGAATTAAATAAAAAATTGAATGCTAAAGAAGTACGTGCTTTGGAAAATTATGTTGGTGAAAGTTACCGAGAAATAAATGAATATTTAAGAGAAAATAATGGTAATGTTGGGCTTAATTCTAAAATTGATGAAAAAATTTCAAATATTGATAATGCCTTAAAAAAATCAAAAACGAACCAAGCAATAAATGTATATCGTAGAGTAAATGAAGAAGCTTTTAATTTAAAAGATGGTGATTTAAAAGAGGGGCTTCAAATAAATACCGAAAAATTCAAAGAATTCAAGGAGCAGTTTTTAAATAAAACTATTACCGAAAATGCCTTTATGAGTACTTCGTTAATTAAAGATCCTAAAATTGCTTGGAAATCTAGACCTATACTTTTACATTTAACATTACCAAAAGGAAGCAATGCTACATACGTAACTCCATTTCGTAATGCAGATCCTAATGATAATGAATATGAATTATTAGTAGATAGAGGATACAGTTATAATATTTCTAATATCAGTATAATAACGGAAAAAGGAAGACAATATGTGAAGGTTGAAGCTAAATTAATACCGAAAATGCTGTAGTTAAATTGGAGTTCTGGTATAAGTATTGAGATTAAGATATAGAGGGTGCAAATTTTATACTTTCATTCCACCGTATAATAACTAAATTGTTTGTAATTATAACCAGAATGGCTCTCTAGATCATTCTGGTTCTTTATTCAATTAATGAATCTCAAGCTCATTAATATATCGATTGTGAACGTAATAGATCACAAAAATTTTAGTTATCTCACTTCTAATATACATAAATTTTAATATACGAAATAAAAAAACAGAATTATTCATAGGAAAAATTTGAATAACTAGCAAAAAGCTTGTTAAATGCAAATAGAATCGAAGAAGCGTAATATGAAAACATGAGGTGGTTTTTTGATTTTTAATTTAAAACAAATTAGGATTAGTACAAAGTTAAATGTATTATTGGTTATAGTATGTTTCACTTTCGTAATATTGACTTTAGTGGGATATTCAGGGTTGAAACAAGAAAAAGAAGCTTCTTCTAATATGTATGTAAATACTTTACTTCCGATACAATGGATAGGAATTGTAGAATCAAATTTTTATCATATAAACATGAATTTAATGGGAATTATGATATCAACAGATGAAAAAAGAATGAAAGAACTTGAAGTGATAATAGATGAAGCAAGTAAAGAGAATGAAAAATTGTTGAAACAATTTGAGTCTAGGATTAGTTCATCACATGAAAAAATTTATATACAAAATTTATCGAATCGTATAATAGGTTAGAAAAACATATGGAAAGTGTAAGAAAATTAGGTTATACAAATAATGAAGAAGCATATACTTATTATTTAAAAGAAATAAATCCAAGTATTAACGAAGCAACTCAATCTATTCGAGATCTTATCATTGAAAATAATAAACATGCAGAAAAATTACAGGAAGATAATATTAATAGTGCGAAAAATATTATCTTTACATTTATTTTAATTTCAATTATAGCAATAATAATTGTAATGACTATTGGATATGTTATTAGACGTGCGATTCAATATCCTATTAATTTGTTACAATATAATATGGAGCAAGTTGCTAAAGGAGATTTAACCATACGATCTACCTATAAAGTAAGAGATGAAATGGGGATTATTGCAACATCTTTTAACTATATGCTAAACAATTTACAAGAGCTTATTGGGAAAGTAACAATAACTACACAAGGAGTTATTGTTTCTACTGATAGTATGTTACAAGATACAAAGCATGCATCTACTATATCTAATGAGATTAATCAAATAACTAATAAAGTGAACAAACAAATAGAAGAACAAGTTATAAGCATTCAGCAAAGCTCAATTGCGATGCAAGAAATTACAACTGGTATTCAAACTGTGGCTGATTCAGCATCGACTGTTGCAGAATTAGCAGTTTCTACAACAGAGCGAGCCAATGATGGAAGTAAGGTAGTTCAACAATCTATTCTTCAATTGAATAGTGTGCATGAAGTTGTTGAAGAAATCTCCAAAGCTATTAATAGACTTGTTACACGCACACAGCATATTGATAAGGCGTTAAATGTTATTACTAATATCGCTGAACAAACCAACCTCCTTGCTTTAAACGCTGCTATTGAGGCAGCTCGTGCGGGAAGTAACGGAAAAGGGTTTGCTGTAGTTGCAGCTGAAGTGAGAAATCTAGCTGAACAATTTAAAAAATCTGCAAATGAAATTAATAATTTAGTCACTTCTATTAAACAAGATTCACAAGATACAATTCAAGTAACAGAAAAAGGACAGCAAAAAACAGAGCAGGGGAGAATTGCTGCTCAGCAAGCGGAACAATCGTTTTCTATAATAATGAAAGATATTAATAAAATAACACATCAAATTCAGGAAGTATCTGCTACAACAGAAGAAATGTCTGCTGGGTTAGAAGAGATAAATGCATCTATATCAATTATATCTGAAAATTCAACTCAAGTAGTGGAAAACACTCACAAAACTGGAGAATCCATTCGAACACAAGCAAAAACAATTACAGAAATAGCTAATACATCAGGTATTACAAAAAAGAAAGTGAGAGAGTTAGAAGGGCTAATTTCACAATTCACTATTAATAAAGAGGAATAGTATAAGATAAAATTCAAAATTCATACCAAAAATTCAATTCAAAAGAAGCGATTTATTCAAAAAAGTATTTTGTTTGCTACAAATATCAGCTAGGTGATATTTGTGATCTATTCGCTTATTATATATGAAAGTAGAACAATTATTTTGGGAGGTATTTTGATCCACTTATTGATTTAGTTTTCAGAATGGCAACAAGATTTTTAGAGGAGAAATTTTTCTATTATTATATTTCTTCGAGGGATTACAATCTAGATTATAGTACTAAACTATTAGCAGAAAGATTATAAAAAATCGCTTCGTTTAAATAAATCTATTTCTAATAATTTGATATTATTTGATTTGAACCCATTGATTAAAAAAGTATCTTTCAGTTTTTTAGTAAGATTATATTATATGTACTAAATAGATAATAAAAGTAAAATGTATTCTTGATATAGCATATTATATAATATTTAAAAGAATTCGGGGGAATATTCAGGTGATATTTTCCAATTGCAAACAGAAGAATTTAAAAGTAAATCAGTTATGATGTATCGTACGAATATAAAAGAAAAAGAGTATAAACAAAAAAGGATTCTTTATTAGAATCCTTTTTTGTTTGGGGTATTCATTTTTTAGATTGAGGGAAAGTGTAGGGTTATTCAATAGATGTGAATCAACATCTATTTCAATTAATATATAAACAATATTTCTTATTATTTTTTCTCTTTAAAAAGGGAGAAAAATATAATAAGTTGTATTGAAATTTACGGTATTATAAAAACGTGTTCAATAAAGAAAATAGAAGAGGATGGTTTGTTGATCTATAGTAGTAAATAGACTTATTAATTAATCTATAAGGATTCACATAAAATAATGATAGGGGGAATAGTGCTAAAAAGAATTACACAAAAAAATATAATTTAGTAAAAAGGGAGGAAAAATATAATGCATAAACAAACAATAAAAAATTTATCTATTTGCATAGCAACTGTATCACTATTAGGACAATACTTTATATCCTCTACTACGGTATACGCTGCTGAAAATCAAATTAACTCATTAAATCTAAAAGTAGAGCAAACTCTAGATTTTGGAAGAGATAAAGAGAAAGCAAAAGAATGGGCCGATACTTACTTTAAAGATTGGAAAAAAACAATTAATAATGAACAAAAAAAACTTTTAAATGATATTAAACGCTTAACACAATTAAATGAAAAAATAGGTAAATTCGATCAAAATTCAGAGATGTTTTCTAAAAAAGATAAAGAGGATATAGATAAAATAGACAAAGCTTTGAATAATAAAAATGCAAAATTAACCAAATCTTTGAATGTGTATAAAAATTTGAATGGAAAAGATTTAGGATATGTAGAAGGTTATTTTAATGTACCGAATTCCCCAAATAAAATAGATAGAACAAAATATACTAAATTAGTTAATGAGTTTAAGTATGGGGCTATCAATACATTCATGAATGCAGACTTAACACAAGATACTACAAATAAATCAACACCTATTTTGCTTTCATTGAAGCTACCAAAAGGAACAAAAATAGGACAATTAAATGAAGAACATATAATAACAGACAGAAACTTAGGAATTGAAATAAAAAAAACAAGTATTATTGTTGAAAAAGGAAGAGAAGTTATTAAACTAGAAGGAGACGTAGTACCAAAAACTAAAATTCAAGAAAAAGTAAAAAAAGCAGAAAGTGATTTGAATCAAAAATTTAAAGAAATAACGGGTTTAAAACAAAACTTACTAAGTCTGAAAATAGATAATCTATATACATCAGCTAGCATTGACAGAACGGAAACAGTTATAAAACAATTAGTCAGCAATGTACCAAACAATTTATTGTTAAATATAATGAAAAATATGAATAATAAAACATTATTTACTATTACAGATAAAATTCTAATACCCGGCAAGGAAGGTGTATTAGGTTATTATGATACCATTTCTAAAACATTATTTATACAAATTGATCATTTGGGGCATAAAAACAATGAAGGAAATGACACTAATACTCTTCTTCATGAATTTGGTCATGCTGTAGATTATTTGGCAAAAGGGGAGATACAATCAAAATCTAGTAAGTTCATTGAAATATTTAATCGAGAGAGAGGTAATATTACAATAGAACCATATATTAAACAAGATGCAGCGGAATTTTTTGCAGGTGTTTTTAATTACTTATATTCACCTAAAATATCAGATAGAGAACAAATTCAAAAAGAAGCACCTGATGCTTGTAAATTTATCCGAAATTTAATACATGGTCTACATTGAGACAGTCATTAATCTTTATCTTTTATTATAAAGTTAAAATAACAAAATAAAAATTCCATTCATTCTATGATAATACAGGAAAAATAGTATTTTTTGTTTGTGGTACAAAAACTTTACAAGAAATATATAAAGATGGTTATACTATCATTCTGTATGAGTTATTTAAAAAATAGATTCTTATTTTACGAGGATAGAAGTATGCTTAGAATAATGAATTGATTGAAAAGAATGTTAACCTTTTAAAATTAGCGTTACATGATGAAGAATTTCATTTTAATTGGTTAACAATATCCGTCCTTTCTGAAGATAGTTTTGATTGCTAACATTCTTCAAAGAAGACGGATTTTTTATGCACTCCGTTTGGAATATTTATGAGTTTTGGCATACCCTTATAAGAGAAAATACCTATTTATAATATAATAATAGATTCTTAATGACAAATGGAAAAGTAAAAAAATTCCCTATTCGTGCACTGTTAATAGATAAACAAAACTGTAATATTGATTTGATTAAACACCAGTATAGAAAGGAAAAAGTATATTACGTGCTTCGAGAAAAATAAACGATTAGCTGGTATGAACATTAATGTTACCAATTCAATTTTAGAATGGGTGTCGATAAAACAAATACAAGATTTTCATTCCCGCTCTGGCAGATTGAGATTTTCCTTAAATCTTGAGAATCCATATTTCAAATTCATAATTAGTACAATATCAAACGAGAACCTTTAGAATGCTTATCGCCATTTTTATATGTTATCCTAATATGTTTAAAGGATAATAATTAATTTTACAAAAAATAAGAATTAAGCGAATATAAGCCATTGGGTTGTTGAGTATGTGACTTGATGCTTAATATATTATTTAAATTGATAACTTAATCATTATATTTATAATACGTAATGTAGTATAATCACAATGTAATGTGGATTTAAAATTCCATTCAATTAATGAAAGGTGGTATCTTATAATGACGCAACTTCAGAGAGATTTTTTCTCTAGATTACAATTGCCTCAACAAGAATATGTACAATTTCAAGATTTACATAAAATCCTTTTACAGATGGGACGACTATTACCTTATGAAAATATAGATATAATGAATGGAAATACTCAAGAGGTTTCTAAGGAAAATATCAGGAGCAAGCTCCTTTTAAACAATCGAGGCGGGCTATGCTATGAGCTTAACTCCTTATTATATTATTTTCTAAGCGACTATGAATTTAATGTTTATCGCATATCCGGAACTCTTTTTGACTCAAAGTCCCAAAAATGGGGCCTAGATGATGGCCATGTAAGCATTATCCTACAGTACAAAACTGAAACCTATATAGTAGATGCTGGTTTTGCATCGTATCTTCCTTTACGTCCGGTTCCATTTAATGGTGAAATTGTTTCTTCTACAACAGGACAATATCGTGTACGCAAACAAAATACAGATAAAGGAACACATGTACTAGAAATGCGGAAGGGCGAAAATGGTGAAACCTCACATTTTTTTGATTCAGAGCTTACTGACACATGGTCTATCGGATACGCTTTCTCTTTGGAAGCAATTAATGAAGAGAAAGTAAATACTATACAAGATACAGTTATAACGCATTCAGAGTCTCCGGTGAATAGAGGGTATATCATTTGTAAATTGATTGGAAATGGGCATATTTCACTTACAAAGCAAAACTTTACACAAACACAAAACGGAAAAAAATTCAAAAAAACAATAACAGAGAAACAATTCTATCAAATTCTTAAAACAACATTTAATATTGTTTTAGATAACTAATGTGAGTGCTTTTAGAGAAATGTAGGTTCTGTAACAAATATATAAAGAATAACATGCATGACTTTCAAACTATACAATAAATGGTTGGTGTTTGAAATGATTTGAAATTTAGCATATAGCCTAAGCATTTCTTTATAAAACAATGATCTTGTTCCATAATATTATTCAGATATTTTATCTGAATAATCCGGATACCGCACGGTATCTTTTTTCTTTCTTCAATTTTTTTATGGCTATCGGATAAGCTGAATTTTATGAATTGTAATTACATAAGGTTTAGAGGAATGAAAAGACCGTAAAGCTTTCTTGAGGAATCACTTTGCAACCTTATAGTTTTTTTCTTTACTCAGATAAATGTAAATGAAGTTCCCATTAGAATTTACTGCGCAATATAAATACATCCTTTGTTTTTTTTACTATTATGTACGCTTTATCTACTCTCCATTATTCATACGTTTGTTTGAAACGCCCATCTTGATATCCAACACTTTATGGCTGTATGAGCCATGGATACCTATATTCCTCTATCTTTCTTAAAAATTAAGACCTGTCCCTACAGATTTATAGTTAAGGTATTCACTGAATTTAGCATAAGATACTTCACTAATTGCATTAGCCAACATATCTTTCTTCTACATATTCTTCACTTTCGGATATTTAATCACAATTACGTAGTTCTCGTTTATGATTTGTTTACATATTTTGTGTGAAAAATTATTGTTTTGAAGCGTAATCTTCTCATGAAGTCATGCGACTTGTAATCTCATCTTGTTTCAATTACATAAACCTTTCTTGTTGCGGGTCAAAGAATATTGCAAAAAAATAAATTTTTTCAGCCTTTCTCAACCAGTTGGCGTTTCCATATTTTGTATCATTAGATAGAATTGTAAAGTCTTTCAAGACTACATCAATATCAATTTTTGTGTCGAATCTAGGAAATAGTTGCTCATTTTCTTCTATTAAAACCCATACAAAATATTTATCAGTAGGTGTCTTTATTCTTAGAAGAACTTGAGAAATTAGATTTATAAAGCGAAATGGTATTTCAATCTTAAACAAAAGATATTAAACCAAAAATGACTTTGATAAATAATACGAATAAAGAAGAAAAAATATAAAACAAAAAAGGTTCCAATTGAGGAACCCTTTTTGTTTGGGATATTCGTTTAGTCTTGAAATGTATTACTTTATAACAATAACAAACAAGTAAAAAAACAATATCCGTTTCTAAAGATTAATATAAGGTTGAAGGTAAGTATAGGGTTATGCAATAGGTGTAACTCAATATCTATTACATAATATCATACTTTAAATAATATTTACTTATATTTTTTACTCTTTGAAAAGGCAAAAAAAAACATTATAGGTTTTGATGAAATATGCGATATTATGAGAACGTATTCATTTTTAAAAAGTAAAGGAGGATGAACGGTTTGCTTACTTATAATAACAGTTGTTAAACATATCGTGGTGTTAATTTCTATGCAGCTTTTTATTAAATATAATAGAGAAAAATAAAATGAAAGAAGTTGCTAAAAAATCCTTATTTTATGTTTTTATCAACAGCTCCCTTTTGATGGTAATAAAATAAAAATTATAAGACACTCATATTAGTAAGTTTTAATGAAGACAAAGAAAAGAGTGAAGAATGTTCTACTTTCCCAATAAAAGTGGGAATTATTTTAAATAATAGTTAATACGAAATTATTCTCGAAAAAATGGTAAATATGGTATCAATAAGGTGGCAAAAGTGTATTTTAAGGATATTTAAAAGCGTACAAGATATATAGTCTGACAAAATAAGGAGATGAAAAGGATGAAGAAAAAGCTAGCAAGTGTTGTAACCTGTACATTATTAGCTCCTATGTTTTTGAATGGGAACGTAGACACTGTATTTGCAGATAGTAAAACAAATCAAATTTCTTCAACACAGGAAAACCAAAAGAATGAGATGGATCGAAAAGGACTACTTGGTTATTATTTTAAAGGAAAAGATTTTAATAATCTTACTATATTTGCTCCAACACGTGAGAATACTCTTATTTATGATTTAGAAACAGCGAATTCTTTATTAGATAAGCAACAACAAACCTATCAATCTATTCGTTGGATCGGTTTAATAAAAAGCAAAAAAGCTGGAGATTTTACCTTTCAATTATCGGATGATGAGCATGCTATTATAGAAATCGATGGGAAAGTTATTTCGCAAAAAGGCCAAAAGAAACAAGTTGTTCATTTAGAAAAAGATAAATTAGTTCCCATCAAAATTGAATATCAATCTGATAAAGCGTTAAACCCAGATAGTAAAATATTTAAAGAATTGAAATTATTTAAAATAAATAGTCAAAAACAATCTCAGCAAGTGCAACAAGACGAATTGAGAAATCCTGAATTTGGTAAAGAAAAAACTCAAACATATTTAAAGAAAGCATCGAAAAGCAGCTTGTTTAGCAATAAAAGTAAACGAGATATAGATGAGGATACAGATACAGATGGAGATGCCATTCCTGATGTATGGGAAGAAAATGGGTATACCATCAAAGGAAGAGTAGCTGTTAAATGGGACGAAGGATTAGCTGATAAAGGATATAAAAAGTTTGTTTCCAATCCTTTTAGACAGCACACTGCTGGTGACCCCTATAGTGACTATGAAAAGGCATCAAAAGATTTGGATTTATCTAATGCAAAAGAAACATTTAATCCATTGGTGGCTGCTTTTCCAAGTGTCAATGTTAGCTTGGAAAATGTCACCATATCAAAAGATGAAAATAAAACTGCTGAAATTGCGTCTACTTCATCGAATAATTGGTCCTATACAAATACAGAGGGGGCATCTATTGAAGCTGGAATTGGACCAGAAGGTTTGTTGTCTTTTGGAGTAAGTGCCAATTATCAACATTCTGAAACAGTGGCCAAAGAATGGGGTACAACTAAGGGAGACGCAACACAATATAATACAGCTTCAGCAGGATATCTAAATGCCAATGTTCGATATAATAATGTAGGGACGGCAGCCATTTATGATGTGAAACCTACAACGAATTTTGTATTAGATAAGACTACACTCGCGACGATTAAGGCAAAAGAAAATGCCACTGCTGATCATATAATACCAGGGAATAGTTACCCAGAAAAAGGGAAAAATGGAATTGCGATAACTACTATGGATGATTTTAACTCTCATCCTATTACTCTAAATAAACAACAACTAGATAAGTTGTTATATAATGTTACACCACTTATGTTGGAAACTACCCAAGTTGAGGGTACGTATAAGAAAAAAGATGTAGATGGTAATATCAGTACTGGAGGGACATGGAGTGGAGTGACACAACAAATTGAGGCGCAAACTGCTTCTATTATTGTTGATACTGGAGAGGGTGTTTCGGAAAAACGTATTGCAGCAAAAGATTATGATGACCCCGAAGATAAAACACCGTCTTTAACTCTAAAAGATGCCCTGAAAATTGGATATCCAGAAGAAATTGAAGAAAAAAATGATTTATTATATTATAAAGGAAAAATAATATCCGAATCAAGTGTGATGACTTTTCTTGATAATGGAACCTCCGAAAAAGTTAAAAAACAAATCGAGGATAAAACTGGAAAATTTAAAGACGTACAACATTTGTATGATGTGAAACTAACACCTGGAATGAATTTTACTATTAAATTAGCTTCAATATACGATAGTGTCGATAATTTTAGTGGCAGTCAATCATTAGGGGCATTAAATAGTATAAATAAGGTTGCTGGAGGAAATACAGGGAAAAATCAATATCAATCATCATCTTCTAATGCGTATATTTCTTTATCTTCGAGTACAAAAGGAGAGTTGAATAAAAATACTACGTACTATCTTAGCATGTATATGAGAGCAGATGCTGATACAGAACCTACCATAGAACTAAAAGGAGAAAAATCCACAATAAAAAGCCAAAAAGTTAAACTAAACAATAAGGGATATCAGAGGGTAGATATTTTAGTAGAAAATACTGAGTCGAATCCAATTCATCAAATTTATGTACACGGTAACAATAAGACAAATGTCTATTGGGACGATGTGTCTCTTACAGAGGTATCTGCTATAAAACAAGAATTACCCGATATATCAGATAAAGAGATACAAAGGGCTCATACATTTAAGAAAGAACAGTTAAGTTTAGATGGTAAGTATATGAATGAATTGACATTACATGTTGATTCGTTAAAAGACAAGAACAATAAGCCGGTTCAGTTCAGTTATAAAGTGAAAGATGGTGAAAAAGATTTAGGAACTAAATCCTATACATCTGATAAGCAGGGAAATATAAACATTAACTTTCTAGATTACAATCGTGGATTTGGAATTTCTAAGGATCATAAAATTCAAATTTATGCGGTACGTAAAGACCAAGAGGTGAAAGTAGCAGAACTAAAAAACTATAATATGAGTGGAACTATCAGATTTAGCAATGATGGAGAAAGTGGCCTTCCAGAGATATATGGATATATTTTCATGACTCCAGAAGGTCAATATCCTGTTTCTCCTGTAGGAGGTATACACACAATATGGTCAAGATATTATACAAGCACTTACAAGTGGAGTACTCAATATAGTTATGATTTTGCATCCTTTAATAGTGATATAAAAACAGTTCATTTTAATGGATATGTAAAGGAACTGGATGATACGAATGGCGACGACATACTGGCTTATCTTGAAAATAAATATGAATCTCATGGTTTAGAGGGGAGTGTAGTGTTAGAAGGAGATGAAAGGGGCAGTAATGTGACTGTTGAATATCATATAAAATTGAAATAAGAATTACAATTCATGAATTAATTAAGAATCACATACTGTACTGATTTGCAACATTTATTATATATGAGAGAAAAAGTATTACATGCAGAATGAAAAAAATGCAGATATATTATCATATTGATAACTTTAAAGTTTTTCAGATTGTGGATGTTTAAATATATAGAAAAATAATAAAAGGTTCCTTGTTTTACAGGATTGACCCCCGAATGATAGCCATATAAAAGGGACATTATTCGGGGGATTTATGTATTTTCTTAAGTAAACCTCTTTATAATGAAACCAGTAATATAAATTAGGTACGGGAAATGGGTAAAATTATTATTAATTAAATTTAAATGGATTAATTAGAGAGAGAAAAGTGAAAATGTATTAAAAATATCTGAACTTTTGATTAGATATGATAGGTGAGAAAAACCAGAACAATGAAGATTTGGTGAAGAAGGTTTTATACAGAATACCGTAGGAAAGAAATTTCGGGATGTCCTCCGAAAAAAACTTCACCCTCGATGAAAAATTTAATTTTATCTGGAATGTGTTTTAACTATGTTGCATCCTTTAGAACGGTAAATTTCTTTGTGATATTTGGATTATAGCTTTAATATCATGAAACGATTAGCTATATCTTAATAATATTACAAGCATATTAAATCCTATGAATAGATAAAAAAAGAAAAACCATTCCCTATAAGAAGAATGGTTTTTCGTAATAAAGAGAGAGTATAAATTAAAAAAGAACACAGAGATTAGACCCTATTAGACTGCTCTGTAAATTAATTATATCATATAAAAAAATAGGAAAACTATATATTTATTCCTTTGTTAAAGGGAATTTTAATTATATTCTGTGTAACTAAAATTATGTATATTAAAATAGATAGTATCTGAGAAACATAATACAAATATACCTGTAGTCTTATTAAAAATAAGTGTGTGTAATCTTTTTCTCTTGAATGAGAGAATTCTCGTATGAATAACCTCCCATTATCTTAATGGGAGGTTATTCATACGAGTGGATATTA
Source organism: Bacillus cereus group sp. BfR-BA-01349 (assembly GCF_022663795.1). NCBI lineage: Bacteria > Bacillati > Bacillota > Bacilli > Caryophanales > Bacillaceae > Bacillus > Bacillus cereus group sp. BfR-BA-01349. The sequence continues at coordinate 18,252 of NZ_JAKUGE010000059.1, read as the reverse complement.
TATAATTTTAGTATGCTACTACAATAAAATAAGTTTATTTAGATAATATAATGGGAATAATCTTATTGAACGATTTCCACTTAAGAGCCTTGTGGCATGTTTGAAGTGGATGATTCCTACAAACACTGATGTTACCACCAGTTATCCTAGCAGACTTTACCCATAGTACCTGCGGTAAGAACTGAAGTATTTTGTACGTTGACTCACTACACTTCCTACTTTAACTTGGTTTTCGCAACTTCGGCAAACATGGGACGATAGAACGTTGAGGATTTCACGATTGCAACGATTTTTCTACAACCAATCTCATAACTTCAGTTTTTAAAGAGCAATCTGTACAGGTATATAGTAGCAAACATTTTGGCTTACGCCAACCGACATTCATCTCCCACCTATTTGTTGGTGCTATCACACCTTTATACTAATTGAGAAGGGAGACTTCTGTCGGAAAAAGAAAAAATACTACATCTCTATTTATAATATTTTTATACTATAGTGTTCTATAATACAAGTATATAAAATGCTAAATTTGCGTATTAAGGGTGATAAAAATGTATGATTCTTATATTGAAGATCTCGCGGGGTTCCAAATTGAACTTCAATCAGAAATTAAACGCAGAATAAATTTAATGAAATTAATTTCAACTGAAAAGAGGTGGTATACGTTTGAGGAAATATCTACATGTATTAATGCTTCTTCAAAGACTATTAGTAGAGATTTATCATTCATACAGGATTTATTACCTCAAGGGTGGAGAATCAATGTAAGAAAAGGTTATGGTGTTCAATTGATTTTGCCAATACATGCAATGATTGAAGAAATAATCTGTTTATTTTTTCGGGAGTCTTTAACATTTAATATTTTGGATAGATTGATGAAAGATAGAGAAACAACTATAAAAAAACTTACGGAAGAATTGCATATTCAACCCTCTGCAATCAGTAAGGCATTGAAGAAAATAGAAAAAGATCTTGCGTACTATGACTTAAAACTACAAAGAAAACCGATTAAAGTTATAGGGGTCGAATGGAAAATTATATTCATGTTTACGTCACTTTATACGAAAGCATATATAAATTCAGAATGGCCATTTCATTATAAACAAGATTTAATTTTCAAATATATAAAGGAAATAGAAAATGCTTTAGACATGGTTTTATATTTAAGTGGTAGATACAAATTATCTTATTTCATAGCAATTATGTTGATGCGTAAACAGCAGGGATTTGAAATAAAATGGGTTGAAGAATTCTTGAAACTCAATGTGGATACTCCATACTTTAAAAAAATATCCATGTATTTAGATGGACTACAGAGAAAGGAAAACATCACTTTTTCAATTCCAGAAAAAATTATTTTAACAATGATGTTTAAATGTTTAAATTTCATTTTTAGATTTCCTGAAAGAGAAAAAGAAAATGATATTAAAATCTTTCATAATCAAACAATTCCTATTTATAATATTTTAAGAGATTTTATAGAGTTACTTTATGAACGTCTAGGAGATAATTTTATTAAAGAAGATGAATTTACTTACTCTATGATCACACATTTTCGGAAGAATATTTATCGTTTACATTTTTATAGTTACGTAGAACGCTCAGAAAAATATACGACCAAATTTATAAAGGAAACTTACTTTAAAACGTTTATCCATGTGAAAGAAATATATACAAAATGGATAAAAAAACATCAAATAGCCATTCATGTACCAGATGACGAAATCGTAAATGTTGTCGTATACATTGAATCTCAACGAATGAAACAAAGAATACAACCTAAAAAAGCTGTAATAGTTACAAAAGAGGGAGATTGTTGGAGAGATTATATATTAGCTCAAGTTAAGCGGAAATTTGGGAATAAAATTGAGTTTCCATATTTAACATCATTAAATATAGCTAATGGACTTAAACTAGAAGAAAATTATGACATAGATTTCATACTATCTACAACACCACTGAAGCAACAAACACATCCTGTAATTATGATACAGCCTATTATAACAGAGCGAGATATATATAATATAAAAAAATATATAGATGTATAACAAAAAGGGGTTTATACACTATATTAATTTATATGGTTAATATTTCACGATTCGAATTAGATGCAGAAAACTTATTTTAAATGTATTGTAGAACCCCTTTTCTATTTTTTGTTGCTCAGAACTTGGAATTTCAGGGAAAAATAGAATGATTCTTATAAGATTGAAATATATAATGTATGAGTTTTATTAGATACATAGGAATGTTTATTTTGAATAATCGCACATATATAGAAAAAATACTTATTTTATCCGCTTTATAAAGGATGAAATATTAGTATAGATTTAACCAAAAATTATCCTATTGTGGAACATAATTATCAATAAAGATATAAAGGGATACATGTTTGTGTATTTATATTAATAGTGGCAACAATCAATGATTACAATGATATATATTACAAATAATTTATAAGAAGTGGGAAGAGGGATTGTAATATGCAAGACCCAACAATTACAATAGAGAAAGTTTATCAAGAAATATTAGATGGAAAAAGAAGTAGATTTCCGGCAAATACATGGAAATTAGATGAGAATAATGAAATAGCTAAAAGAGTAACAAAATATTTAGTTGTAATAATTTTAAAATGGAATGAGGAAGAGATTAAACAGAATTGGAATACCTCTTTAATTGCAAAATATCGATTACGAGGGTTGTTAAAGCATAAATATGAAAATAGTGCGTATAAAATGATTGATGATTTATATCCTGACCAGTTTAAAGAATGGGAATTTAAAATGACACCATTGAATTTTTGGACGAAAGAAAAAGTTTTACAAGTATTAAAATGGACCATTGAAGAAAAGGAGAAATTATCATCCGAAAAAATCTTACAAGTTTATGGGCAAAAATGGCTGAAAGACCAGAGACTAGGAAGCCCATTAAGGGTACTTTGGAATGGTAGTCCGTATGCTATGATTAATGATTTATATCCTGGTCATTTTAAAGAATGGGAATTTAAAATGGTGCCTAATAGTTTTTGGACGAAAGGAAAAGCTTTACAAGCATTAAAATGGACCATTGAAGAAAAAGAGAAATTAAAGCAGGAACAGTTAAAGAATAGGTATAGTAAGAGATGGTTAATTCAATCAGGGTTGGGGGGAGCCTGCCAATTGTTTTGGAATGATAGTCCATATGCCATGATTAATGATTTGTATCCTAACCATTTTAAAGAATGGGAATTTAAAATGGTGCCTAATAGTTTTTGGACGAAAGAAAAAGCATTAAATGCATTACGTTGGACTATTGAAACAAGGGAAAAATTGACAGATAGTCAATTACTGCAGCAGTACACAATTAAATGGTTAAAAAGACATAGATTATGGACACCGTTGATGAGATATTGGAATGGTAGTCCATACGCAATGATCAATGATTTATATCCGAATAAATATTCGAAGCATTCATTCAGGGGATATATATATAAAGAATAATACTTATTTTTGAACAGAACTAGATTGTAGGGAAAATAAGATTTGGAAGATACTTTATGGGATTACCCTCTAATATACAATTATTATTTGTTAGATTCATAAAAATTGAAAGCTAATTTATCGTACTTGGAAAAACCCATTGATTATGCAGGGAGCCTGGATAGTGGTACATAATGAAATACCTCCATTAAAGAAAAAATTACCTGGAAGAAATAAAGTGTAAAGTACTTTGGATGAAAAAGGCTGACTATTTAAGTAGTACGATAATGGATAATTGTATGATTAAAGGTATTATCTAATTTATGAAATAGTATTTCATAAATCAATCTCTTCACTTTCAATGACTTGTAGGAAAAAATCCTATAGAAACTACTTACAAGATCTGATTAAATCGGAACAGTTATAAGAAGTTAAAAACAAAAGTCTCTGTATAAGGAAATTAAATAAAGTAAAAACTATATATATCGCTATTATTCCATGGAATAAATTTAGGACAAAACCTCTTGTGCAAGAACTGTATAAGGCAATTATTTTCTAGCTTTAGATTAACACAGCGTGGGGTTTCTATAAGCGAAATAGAGAAGACTATTAAAAAATTATGTTTGCGTCATAACGGAGGTTATGGCTATCGAAGAATTACAGCTCCCCTTAGAAAAATGATTTGCTGATGTAACCAATTATGTAAGGTGCTTTTTAATGCAGGGTCGTAGAGGAACAATCCCAGTGTTAACTTGGAAACATAAAAGTGTAGACCTTTTTAACATGATTGATTCGAAAAAAATTACACAACTTCCGTTAGTAAAGGTATATAAGTTACAATCTGGTGCTTCAGTTGTCGCAGGTCCTAGGTTTACAGGAGGAGATATCATTCAATGCACAAAAAATGGAAATGTGGCAACTATTTATGTTACATCGGATGTGTCGTACTCTCAAAAATATCGAGCTAGAATTCATTATGCCTCTACATCTTAGATAACATTTACACTCAGTTTAGACGGGGCACCATTTAATCAATACTATTTCGATAAAACAATAAATAAAGGAGACACATTAACGTACAATTCATTTGATTTAGCAAGTTTCAGCACACCATTCGAATTATTAGGGAATAACTTACAAATAAACGTCACAGGATTAAGTGCTGGAGATAAAGTTTATATAGACAAAATTGAATTTATTCCAGTGAATTAAATTAATTAGAAAGTAAAGAAGTAGTGACCATCTATGATAGTAAGCAAAGGATAAAAAAATGAGTTCATAAAATGAATAACATAGTGTTCTTCAACTTTCGCTTTTTGAAGGTAGATGAAGAACACTATTTTTATTTTCAAAATGAAGGAAGTTTTAAATATGTAATCATTTAAAGGGAACGATGAAAGTAGGAAATAAGTCATTATCAATAACAAAATAACATTTTTATATAGCCAGAAATGAATTATAATATTAATCTTTTCTAAATTGACGTTTTTCTAAACGTTCTATAGCTTCAAGGCGCTTAGAATCATCAATATTTGTATACAATGATGTAGTTTCCATTGAATTATGTCCCATTTGGTTTGCTAACAGAACTAGATCTTTATTTTCGTTATAGTGATTAGTCGCGTATGTATGACGCAACTTGTGAGGGCTCTTTTTTTCATCAAATGCTCTAGTATATTTTTCTGTAAGCTTTTGTATTGCATTAACAGAAATTTGCGCATATGAGCCTTTATAATTCGTTACAAACAGAATATCTTCATCATCAGGACACTTGTAACGAGCAGCACGTACTTTTAAATACTCTTGGACATCATCTAGGGCTGTTTGTGTAGCCAAAATAGATGATTTTTTATCTCCTTTTCGTACAACTTTAATGTAACGAGTACGAAAATTAATACTAGAAATAGTTAAACTAGCTGCTTCAGATACCCGAAGGCCTGTACCTAAGATTAAACTTAGAATAGCAATATCACGCTCTCTATCACGTTTGAAGAATCTTAACTTACCAGGAGCGTTTTCTTGCAGCATTTGCTCATATTCGTTAGATAAAAAGCGCATAAATTTAATGTCATCATTATTGTGGAAAATAACTTCTGAAATTTCTTTTGCTCTCGCTGCAGCATCGATTTTTTCCTTATGAATTTCCATTTTGGCCATAACATTTCTATAAAAGTAACATTCTCCATTATCATCCTCAGTATTGCTTGTTAGGTAGTTAAACAATGACTTTAGAGCCGAAAATGTCCGTATAACTGCCTTGGTTTTATTACCTTGTCTCTCTAAATAACTTTTAAACCTTTTTACTTGTTTAAGAGGGAGGTGCTCCAATGTTTCAATTGGTACCTCATGTATTCTCGTTACAACTTCACCATCTGCTGTAGCAAGACGAGAGGAGATCAACCATTGTAAAAACATTTCATATTCAATTAAGTATCCATACAAAGTAGCGGGGGAGAGGTTCGTTTTCTCCTCAATATATTCAATAATATACCAGGGCATTTTTTCTTTATGACGTTCTACACGTGCTTGATACACTTGTTTTTCTCGATTACTCAATTTTTTCACCTCAAACTTCAAAACAGTACATTGACTTTTTATAATCAATGTACTGTTTTGTCTAAATTTGTCTAATTTTACATTAAATACAATTTTAATTGATAGTCTTACTATAAAAACGGCTTTAAATAGAACTTCCATTTAGTATACCTTTTAAAAGTTGTTAATTTACTACATAAATATCTCTAGATGTTGTATTGTCTTTTTCACATGATTATTTTTAAATACGTGTTTTTTACGTTCATTCCAACTATGGATATAATTAATAATCGCATCAAAATTCATTATTGAATTATTACCATATTTTACAGACCAATGGACAGTAGCTAAAAGTTCCATACCATAAGGAGTTTCAAACCCTTCAATTAAATTTTTCACTTCTGCAAGTCTTTTTAAAGACTCTTTATCATGAGAGATAAACTCTTTAGCTTCTAATATTGCATCTTCAGACAAGCTAATATCAGATTTAGAATTCCGATCACCGTAACCACGAATATAATGTCCTTCCAAGCGAATTAAAACGTGATTTAAGTTTTCTGCATATGGACCATATATATATTTCACAAAATTTAAACGAAGAGGTTCTCCACACTCTTGTAAAAAATATGCCAATTTCTGTATTTCGAGGAGCGAAAGGTGATATCCCGGAGCTCTATATTGCTCCATTAATAATAATAAAAGAGCTCTTGCTTTTGTCATTTTTGGCTTAGTCGTACCTATTTTCATTCTATTGGGATCCGGGTGACCAGATGGCTCATATAGATAAACTGTAGCATTTAAATCCTCTAATGACTTTATAATTAAGGGCTTTACTTCACTCCAATCTAAGCCCCCATTACCACATCCAAGAGGAGGTAGGGCTATAGATTTTATATTATAATTAATAATCTCATTTCTTAAAGAAATAAGCCCACTCTTAATATCTTCAATTCTTGATTTATTCTTCCAATGCCTTTTAGTTGGAAAGTTTATAATATATTCTGGTGTTCCTAAGAGGTGTGTTTTATATATATACATTTTCCCAGGCTGAACTTGATTAAGCTTACATGCTTTCTGATAAGCTTTAAAATTATCAGGGAATGCTTGCTTAAATTGCAGGGCGATGCCTTTTCCCATTACACCGACTGTATTAACAGTATTCACTAAAGCTTGTGCATCAGCTTCTAACAAATTACCTTTTTTTATTTTAATCAATTTCTACCACCACCTTAATAATACCAATTAGATTTTAATTTAATCGGTAAAGAAACATTATGTTCAGTTAATATTTTTTCAGTTTCTTCCTTATATTTTTGATTATAGACTGCAATCCCTATAATACAATCTATCGGGACATATTGATAAACAAGAAATTCTGCCATTCTTCTACGCTTTCTATCATTGTCTTCAATCGTGTCATGCCAATATTTACTCTTCATTATATCCCAATCAACATTGTGCAATTCTTTAAGATCATTGTAATACTCAGTGAAATGCATTATTCCATGTCCATCAGTAAAACAAAAAGGAACGCCATTTTGCTTTATTTTTTGTGCTGATGATACAAGATAAATGAGAGGCTCCTGTCCCTCGGTATACTGTATAACATTACCTTTATAGATACTATATAACATAGGAGATTTGGGAGCGAAATAGAATGGAACATAATTATGCAATGTTCCAAAAGGTTCTACTGGAACTGAGTAAGAAGCTCGTCTGTTTTGTATATCATTATTAGCAATATTACAATATGTTTGCCCATTATTCATGATGTTAGAGACACACACGAGTCCATTTGAAGATAATATTTTTGATAAATTTCTATAATGAGTCAAATGATATATTAATGTGTTTGAATGCATTATGTACCTCACAATATTAACGTTTAATTTTATTTATATTATAACATACCTTAATTATCAATTAAACTAGAATTTAATGTAAAATTAAAAGTACTTCTTTTACATCTGTTTATTTTGTATATATAATAATTATCAAGCTCATTAATTTGCTCACAGCAGCAAGCCTCAATTTAAAGTAAGTTTTGGATATACATTTTGGTCTTAAAAACAATTGTAACTGTTGGTAGTTTTAGTATTTTCAATAGGAACCCCTTATAGAAAACCATCTAAGTAACTTGCAATTTTTGTCTACTATAAGGGGAACTATGTCAAATTGGTTATACATCCTTATCTTAGAAATTGAAATGCAGCTAAATAGATTGAAATACTAGTTTTTTTGAAGATGAGGAAACTGAATTTCTCATCTATAATGGAGCAATAAAAATATTATTATTCTAGTGTATAGAATTTCGAGGATTAAAAGTTTCATAAAAATAGAGTTAATATTTTAATAAAATATGGTCACCAAATAAATCGTGTATAAATTAGAGATTTAAGCTGGGGCCAAGGAATAACTAATCTGTATATAAGAATCTTTTTCATCTCCGTTAAGCCTTATTGTTGTGCCAGGCGTACTGCATACTTTTTGACTTGGATAGGCGAGAACATCATCTGCATTTCCTACGTCGTATTCTTTTACATCACCATAAAAACACATTTGGTTTATAGGCCCCCCTGTTGGGCTACTTATTTTAATTGTTTGAGTGTGAGAACTTTTCTCAGGCGTATCCTCTCCAAAATTATCTTGTGACCAAATTTCGAAATTATGATCTGGATTTTGAAAATATGCATATATCTTACCGTAAGGTTCTGGCCCCCCCCATTCACCGTCATTATAGAATTTAATGGTAAAAGTTACGTTATATACTGTCATTTTTATCTACCTTCCTTTCTATCATTTATTAAAGTAACATTGGGTGCTAATGAACCTTTAATTATATAAGTTTTTGGTATCGAACGTCTGTCATTATCATCCATTGGATATTCTGTAACTTGAATGTAGCTTCTTAAGCCTTGTGCACCCTCTATATAACCTTCACCTTTAAAATGAGCAACCCCATTCCCTTCATTTGTAAGACCCAAATTAGGATTGTAATCTGCTAAATCTGTTATAGAAACATAAGCCGCTGCAATTAGTGCACCATCTCTATACCCTCTGCAAAATAGCGTTCCAGTCATATCACACTCTACATTAACCGGAACGTTATAATTTCCAGTTTGGATAATATATGCAGCTTCTACATTAGTTCTTGGAGGGACTTTTACTGCCGTCGCATCCGTCCATGTGCGTGTTTCTGTTTTTGTTGTTGTTTCTGTTGTACTATAATTATATTCTGCTGATACAGTTACAGTAACATCAGAAGTAACAAAAGCAAATTTAAAAGTTGCTTTGGAGCTTACTGAACCACCGACTTTAAACCCTTTAGTCACTGCAGAGGTTACAGTGTCGGTTTCCGTCCATGTGAACGTTACTGTACTGGTTAATTCGTTAGACCCTGCATTATCTACTACTTTTGTAGTAATATGATTATTTACAGGTTCTGTTGGAATCACATCATATCGAGGTGTCACAGATTCGTTAAATACTTTGAATGAGGGGTCATATGTGCTTTTAACAGATGTTGCACCATACATACCTTTCATGTAGTCATTAATTTCGTCTTGAATGTTGATAATTCCCATTTTTGAATACCTCCTATAATTTATTCACAAACTTAAATAATTGGAACAATTCAAAACAAATGATGTATAACTTATTAAAATCGATGTAATTCTCGCTGCAACACCAAATGCTAAGAATCACCATAATTGTAACAAAAATCAACCTGAAAGTTAAGTTTAAATTCAAAAAAAACAAAAAATAATCACTTAAAATTTGGAAACCGATTATAGAGTTATTTTATTTTTAATCTACCTCTATCGGATTTTACATAGGAATTGCTTATAATATGAGTTGAGAGGGTTGTCTGTAACTTTTTTATGATTAAAATTTAAAAAAGTTTACTTATTTTAGTTACTCTACTGAGCATGCAAAACACTTTATAAAACATTAGCATTGCAAGGACTCACTATATAAATTCAAATGAATACTCTAAGAAATTATGCTTCTATATTAATAGATAAAAGAAATCAAAATAAATATTTTTATTAAGTTTCAATTAAATTTTAATTAAGTATACCGTTAAATTAAGGGCCTATTTATTTTATAATGTTTTGTTTATTTGAACTGAGATCAAGTATATACACTTTTACTCTTATAAATTTAGTAAATCTCAACTGTAGTAAATTTGAATGCAATTAGTAAATGCATCAAAGAAGCTGATATTATCCCCAGATTAGTACGAGACACTTTGGAGAAAAATATAAAGACTTTTCCTATTAAAAACTAAAACTGCTTCAGGTACAATTACAGTTTTAGAAAACTTAAAAAAAGCAGTAAAAAAGAATTTATATCGGATTTATATTGTCATTTTTGAAAAGTTACTACAAAACTTCATTATATAACTTTATCCTAATTTTTATTTTAATTGTAAATATTGGGACTGATAACGAAATTTATTAATATACTTATTTCGCAAAATTTTATTACGTAAAAAAACAACCAATTATTGACTTAATAAAATAGAAACACACATATTCATTTTGGGATAATGTGCATATAATTGATTGTAGATTTGTAGAATATAAGATTTGTATGCCTCTTCATTATGGTAGAATAATTTTGAGAAGGATTGAAACAATTGAATTACTATTTCCTGAGTTACACCTATTGATGAGGCAGAAATTCCAAATAAGATAAATCTTAATATAGAAATATCTAAAATACAATTCATAAAGTTATTAGGCAATGTTTCTAATTTATAAGGAAACAAATAATGTTGAAAATAATACAAACAATAATTTTCGAATATATAATCGTATTTACCAACATAAGATTTATAGAATTCCTCATATGCTTTTTTGTAAGTTACTATTCTATTTTTAGAATATCGTAAATTACTCTTTATATCTATTCCTTCAATAAATAAATCTAGACATTCCTTTAAACGTTGATGCTCTTCTTTATTAAATTCTTTATAGATTTTATCTCTCATTCTTAAGATTCCTTGTATAAGTAATTCTAAACTTATATCTATATAATTTATCGGAAAATATCGTTCCATTTCTTTTGATTTTTTTAAAGCATGATTAATAGATTTTTGTTTTCCATTTATATTTTTTTGGGTTGTTAAATACGATAGTTCTTCAATAAATATGCTTATTAGCCATAGGCGTTTGGATAAAGAATATTCACGTTGTTGCATAATATTATATACTATTTCATTAATTTTTTTTGTGTAATTTGAATTTTCAATAGTTTCTAATTTAGTACTCATTGTTGAAAAGGATTGATCTTTTGTCAAATTCCATTTTGGAGGATTTTTAGATAATAGTACTAATCTAGCAATTTCTGGACAAGAAATTTGTGCAGTTTGAAAAAAAGTATCATTAACTTTTTTTGTTATTTTGGGGTAAACCTTACATACGTTGCACAATAAATCTTGGCCATATACCATATGTATTTTACATAATTTATCTTCTGTTAAAAAAATACATTTATTGGTTGAGTCGAATTCTATAATTCCATAATCCTCCTCAGAAGTCATATTTTTATTTTTTATAATTCTAGATTTATTATTAAATAATTCTTTATCTTGCATTTTTGAGTATACTTCAAAATGCTCTCTATCAACATGAACCGTCCAATTTGAACAGCAACAATTATCTTCACAATTTGAACCAATACAATTAAATTGTGATAGATAATTTGCAATATAGCCTTTCTTTTTCAATGTATATTTCTCCTTTCAAAACCCTTTAAATTTCCATCTTAGATAAATATTAATTACCTTTAAGAAAATAGTGACCTTAAATTAAATCAATATTCCGAATTCAATTTAAAGAAAGGTTCTAACTAAGTTATTCAAACTTTTAAGCGTTAACTTATCTAAGGTAATTACCTAGGATTATTAGAAGATTTCTATCAAACCAACAAAATAAAATCTTGATAGAAATTAGTTTTCTTACTAGTATATCCGTTCTTTCTAAAGTAGTATTATAAGTACTTTCTTTTCTTCGAAAGAACGGATTTTTATTTACAGTAATTTAAATACTCATGAATTTCTTAACAATATTCATGAGTATTTGTGATTAGTGCATATATAAAGTTTCAAAGAACTCAATATTTATTTATTAATTTTACTAAAGAAGAAAGTGGAAGAGGTTGAGTATTAATTCGTTGCGATTTAGAATTTTCAACTAAAATAATATTATCGAAACGCGTACTTCCATTACCACTAGCATGCGATAAAATTATTTTAACAGCACTGCTGTTAGCAGTAAAATTTAGGATATATGTCCCGTTTTGGCTTTGCTCACTCGAAGCTAAAACACTATCATTCACTTGGTCTCTAACTTCAACTCGAGAAGAAGCTCCTCCAATCAATTCTGCATCGTATAAAACCATATAATCTTGATTTCGTACTATATTAGAAATATTATAATAAGCATTAGCTCCTGAAGTTGCTTCAAGTACGTTATTATTATTTATGCTAATTACCCTTGGATTATTTGCACCTGGTTGAGATTGAACCCATCCGCCTAAGCCAATCTCAAAATCACCATTTGGTAAAAGGTTTAATGGGGTAATATCTTTAACAGTATAGAAGCACCCAACGTAACTCTGTCCATCACTATCTTTTTCGCCAAGAAGTTTAAAGAATTGGTTTGGTGCGGCGGTTACAGGACGGTCAGGGTAAGCTAAAATATCATTTCCATTCCCTGCATCATATTCTTTGACATCTCCTATAAATGTAGCTTGAATAGGCCTATTATTAGAAAAAATATTTAATGTAGTTGTATAACTTTCCAACTCTCGATCTGCAGTACTTGCCCATATTGTATACACTTGATCATTATAGATCATTGAAACAGTTCCATAGGGCTCAGGTTTTCCCCATTCTCCAGGATTTACAAAGGTTAAAGTAATTATTAATTGATAGCGACCTAATCTTAAATTCTTTGCAACATTCTTCACAGCGTATTCGTTTGGTATATTCCTCATAAAAACTCTCCCTTAAAATAATATTATTTTTACATTTCTATTTAAGAATTAATTTTGTTTAAAATATATTGGTGTATATAAGAATATATTTTAAAAATCAAAATTAAATGTTATCTTTAATACTTCTTTAGATATTACGAAAGATATAGTTTTTACTTTAATCTTTCTCAATTGGTATAAGTGTTTTAACAGGATAATGATCCGAAAAATCAATATTTTTCCTATCATTTTGAATCATTTGGTTGCAAACATTATTACATTCTGAGTCTACAACTTTTACTTGTTCAACAATATTTGAGTAATTCCCCCAATTTTCCGGTGGTAATCGATGTTTAGTTCTTAATAAAATAAAATCTAAATGTTCATTCTTTCCATCAGGATCACTATAACTTGCATAAAGATTTGTATCTTTGTCCCATGTATATGGATGCCCTGTATAATTTGGTTCTATTACATTTAATACTTCTATAAGGTAATTATAGTTTTCTTGATCATATAAATTTATATTAAAATCTCCACCTATAACAACATATTCTTCAAATGGAATATTCTTCTTTTCTATAAAATCAGCTAATTCTTGAAGTTGTTTTTTTCTTACTAAAGGTCCATCGCAACCTATGAAACTTATATCAGACTGTGTATGTGTACCAAATACATGAATATATGTTCCATTTACGTTAATTTTTGCATACATTACTCCTTTATTTTGAATACCTTCTACGCCACATCCCCTATTGTTAAATATATGTTTTTCATATTTAACAATAGGCCACTTACTCAAAATTGCCACTCCACCTCTTTGAATATCTAATCCACCTTCTCCTAGTACGGGTGTGCGAAAATTGAAGTTTCCGTATTTCTCCATACCTTTTAATACAATCCCAGTAGCTTCATCCTTAAATAATTCTTCAAGTATAATAATATCACTATCTCTATAATAAGAACTTGGTGATATTGTATTCTTAGCACGAAGTTCTTGATTTACATCAGTAGGTGGAGCAAGAAAATACATATTATGAGTCATGATTGATATCATGTACATGGTATCTGGTTCTGTTTTTACTGTAATTGTGTTACTAGGTTCTGAAAAATTCCCATTTATACTCTTTGCTTTAATGGAATATATATAACTGGTATCTGGTTGTAATCCTCTGATGGTATATGCTGTAGTTGCACTATCCACCGTTTTAATTTCATTTTGATCTTGATATATCACATATCCTATTATCTCTATATCATCCATTGATTTTTCCCACTCTAAATCAATTGTACTAATTGTATGTGCTGATGAAGATAAATTTTTTGGAGCTGTTGGTAGGGTATCTTCTTTTATTACCTTATATTTAATTTGAACATGATTTTCTTCAGCAGGAGATTCTCCTTTTAGCTTGATGGTGCCATTCATACCGCCACACACTCTATTAGGATAGGCAATAACATCATCCCCATTCGGCCAAGCATCTGATTCTCTAACACTACCTACAAAGCATAGTTCACTAAGTGATGTAGCCTTAATATTAAAAGTTAGCCCTGTAATAACTTCTACAGATGGTGGAGAGCTGCTATTTGTTTCTTCCCAAATTCTTACTTTTTCCTCTCCCAAGGCAGGAGAAGGTTGATAATACAAATCAATATATCCATACGGTTCTGGTTTACCATCTTCTCCTGTATTAACAAATTTTATTTCAGATATTTGTACAGTATATTTAATCATATAGTTTTCATCTATATTTTCTCTATTAACCATTAGAAGACCTCCTATTATTAACGTTTTTCACCATTTTCAGGCCACAATCTTTTATACGTAAGCAAAACATATACAAATTTGGTTTACTATTTTGAATTTTCTCCATCTACCTTAAGAGAATTAGTTTTTGTGGTATTTCATATGGATGCGGATTTATTACTGTAACAAATGTTTGAAATAGTCTTTGTATTAACATATTTAGCTTCTTTTTCTCAGTCATTTAATAATAAGTGACTTTCAATCTGATTAAATAACTTTCTGTAAATTTATTGAACATCACAACTACACTCTCTTCATATTTGGTTTATGATTTAACTCATTTTACATCACCCCTTTCATTTCCAATTATTTCACCTCTATTGTTCACATTGAAAATATATAATGCTTATAATAAACTTTTTTGGAAAGGATATAGCTATAATTTTAAATAAGCATGTAAGGTTAAACAAATTAAAAGAATTGAAGGAAGTATTTTTCTATTTTTGTAATAATTAGTTTGCATATTTTATACATTGATAAGAAAATTGGTAGTTGATGAGTGTATTAGTGGTTATGTGTCAAAATTTAAAGTTTTTTTGATTGTATATCAGCCAATTGTTGAGAGATGAAATGGTTTTGAGGTAGAGTCTGTCCTGATACGATTAAAAATCTAAACATCCTAACCTGTGGCATATTCTGCTTAGACGTAATCACTTCAGCTAAAATATTTTATAATTACAGAAAAATGACTCAAATCAAGGATAACATCTATACATTTCCGCTTGCAAGTGATAGTTATATTTATCAAATGATTTGAACAAATAATCTGTTTTTTAAGGTTTCATTAGATAAAAAATTAAATAAAATAGGGTTCTTTTTGGATCAAAAAAGTTACATCTAGACTACTTCTTTAGTCAAAACTTCTACTGCTGAGGCAGTTTTATGGCCAATGCTATTTCGAATTCGCTTATTCTAATAAATCTCTTAAAATATTATAGATAGTATTTTTCTTATGGGATTTATGTAAAATTCATAAATATTCTATATCGAATAGATAACAAAATTCTTCACAATGTCATCCTACTAATCTCGTATTAGTAGGATTTATCTTTTTAATAATTCTTACAAAATGCTTGTATAACTAATTTCCTGTGAAGTTTTTGATATCTTAGCTTTAGAGGAAAAATCTTTGGCTTATGACTGTCTTAATATGAAACATTTGTTAATTTATTGTAAATTATTAATATCCAGGTTATTATTTGTTCTCTATCTAACATTTTAGGTGAATATAAGTGATTAAAAGCACCTGCAAAAAATCCTATTACATCTTGTTTAATATAGTGTGCAATTATAATATTATTTTTCTCTCGGTTAAATATTTCAATGAACTTACCAGATTTTTATTACAGTTTCCCTTGTACCAAATTATCTACAGCGTGTCTAATTTCATATAGAAGAGTATTGGTGTCATTCTCTTCAATGTTTTTATGTCCAAGATGTTTGATTTGTATAAATAATCTTTTTGATTATATTCATTATTTGGTACATTATTAACTAATTGTTCTATAACTGTTTCAGTTCTGGTAATACTAGCAGATGTATATAGATTATCTACTTTTAGATTAAGTAAGTTTTGTTTCAAACCCGATATTTTTTAAATTTTTTTATTTAAACCACTTTCTGCTATAATACGCTTTTCGTTTAATTGTCCTATTTTTGTTCCTTTTCATAGCTTCAAAAAAGAAAAATAAGAGCAGATTTATTTGTTCGATTCATAAAAAAACTTCTACATATCCTAAAGCTTCACGCTTAAAATTTTTATACATATTCAAATATTTATCTACATCCTCTTTATCTTGTTTGAAAAACATCTCTAAAATCGAGTTGTATTTATCTATATTTTCATTTAATATTGTTGAATTTTTAGTATCATTTAAAAATTTTTCTGTTCATTTATCTTCTTAAAATATCATGTTGGAGTTATTTTTATTTTCTATTCTCAGTAAAGAAGACCTCTCATCTTATCAAAATGAACTGTACCCCGAATCCCGAATCATGGACACTAAAAAAAAGCCCCATGATTCGGGGTTTTTGCGTATTTTTATCAAAAAAACCTCGTTATAATGGAACCAACGATAGAAATGAGGTACGGAGAATGAGTAAAATTATTTTTAACGAGATTCAAATGAAACAGCTAGAAAAAAATAAAAATGTAGTAAAAGCATCGGAACGTTCAATTAGCTATTGTTCAGATTTCAAAGTAAGAGCGGCAAAAGAAAATCAACAAGGAAAAGGTCCTAGCCAAATTTTTTTAGAGAATGGATTTGACTTAGCTGTGATTGGTGAGGAGAAGCCAAAACAATGCTTGAAACGTTAGCGAAGAACCTTTGAACAATTTGGTGAAGAAGGTTTTTATACAGAACGCCGTGGGAAAGGAAGCACGGGACGCCCTTCGGAAAAACCTCTCTCTTCTGATGAAAAATTAAAGAAAGCGGAAGCACGTATTGCGTTTTTAGAAGCGGAATTGACATTCCTAAAAAAGTTAGACGAACTCGAAAGGCAGGCGTTACAGAAGAAGCGTTAACACCACGAGAAACATACACACTGATTGAACAAACCATACGTCAATTCCAATTCCCACGTATGGTGCGTTACCTTTACACACTGGCTGGGGTAAGTCGGAGTGGATACTATGGCTTCATCAGACAGATAAACACTTAGAAAAAGAACTCAATGATGAAACAGATTATGAATGGATCCAAGAAATTTTTAATCGAAAAGGGAAAACATGTGGTGGTCGTTCTATCAAAATGGTGTTGGAAAAGACAAAAGGAATTTGTATGAATCTCAAACGTATTTACCGTATTATGCGTAAATATAATCTTGTAACAAAGATTCGCCGAGCGAATCCTTATAAACAACATCACAAAAGCGACACAAGAACATAAAACATGTCCGAATCTTTTAAAACGCCAATTCAATCAAGAAGAGCCTGAAAAAAGTATGTTAACGGATATTACCTATTTATCTTATGGAAAAGGAAAAAAGGCTTATTTATCATGTGTAAAAGACAACACACCCGAGAGATTTTAGCCTATCATGTCCCCTCTTCTTTACGAATGGTTATCGTCTATCAAACATTAGATAACTTGAAAGAGAGATTAGGAGAAATCATTCATCCTGAAGCGCTTCTACATTCAGACCAAGGTATTCATTATACACACCCTGAATTTCAGAAACGTGTAAGAGAAATGGGGATCAGACAGTCTATGTCCTGTAGGGGCAATTGTTTAGACAATGCACCAATGGAATCCTTTTTTGGTCATATGAAAGCTGAATTAGATTATAAAAATTGTCAAACCTTTGAATCCCTTGAGCTCAACATAAAGGAGTATAATCGTTATCAGTGGACATTAAAAAAGATGGCTCCGATTGAATGATATGATCCCCTTATAGTAGACAGTTGAAAGAAAGTTACTTTACTGTTTATTATGGAGGGGATTTTTTATGGGGAAAATTAGAAGAACT
>NZ_JAKUGE010000058.1:0-34594 GCF_022663795.1 Bacillus cereus group sp. BfR-BA-01349 | reverse complement strand
TGTGCCCAAAAACATATGAAATGGCCTACCGAGCAATTCAAGAATATATTCAATTTTATAATACAGAAAGATTCCAAGAAAAACTTCACGGGCTTTCCCCGATAGAATATCGGGAAAAGGCCGTGGCATAATACTCTTTTTATTACTGTCTACTTGACAGGGAGATGACCAACCCGCGTCCTTTTTTTATTGGTGATTTTGTTGAAATTGACTCAATAAAATAATACCAAATATTATTTTACTTTTAAATAGCGTGATATTAAAATTTGCAAATAAAATACATTCGTCTTATTATTTTAATATATTTTTTACAAATATCCATATAGTATTGAAAAAACAGAGAAGGGGAAACTTCTCTGTTTACTTTTGTATGTTTTTTTCAACTTGTTCTCGAACTGTTTGAATGTAATTCATTTTATGATCCCAGCACTCTTGGCTTAAATCGACAGGGTATTCTTCAGGGTTTAAAATTCGCATATATTCTTCCCAAAATAGAGAGAGACTCTGTTCATTATATTTTTGAATATCTAATATACTTGGTAGTTCATATGTTCTTTCACCGTTAACGAAAATGTCTTTATGCAGTTCACGGGCTTCAAAGTTTGTTACGAATTTACTTATATATGTGTGAACTGGATGGAACATTTTTAAGCGCTCTTCTTTTCCAGGTTCTTCAGAATCTAACGCAATATAATCGCCTTTTGCATGATTGTTTACCCGATTGATAATACGATAAATTCGTTTCAGTCCTGGAGTGGTAATTTTTTCAGGGTTAGATGAAATTTTAATCGTATCATTTAATTTTCCGTCAGTATCTTCAATCGCAACTAGTTTGTAAACAGCCCCCAATGCAGGTTGCTCAAAGGACGTAATTAATTTCGTCCCAACACCCCATACGTCAATTTTTGCTCCTTGAGATTTAAGGTGCATAATTGTGTATTCATCTAAATCGCTAGAAGCGATAATTTTTGTATTTGTAAACCCTGCTTCATCTAATAGTTTTCGTGCCTTTTTTGATAAATAAGCCATATCACCACTATCAAGACGTATGCCATAGAAATCAATACGATCCCCAAATTCTTTTGCAACACGAATCGCATTTGGAACACCAGATTTCAATGTGTCATATGTATCAACGAGAAAGACGCACTTTTTATGAGTTTCAGCGTATTTCTTAAACGCGACGTATTCATCGCGATATGCTTGAACGAAAGAGTGAGCGTGTGTGCCAGCTACAGGGATCCCAAAGCGTTTCCCAGCACGAACGTTGCTTGTAGAGGAGAAACCACCAATAAAGGCAGCACGTGTCCCCCAAAGGGCAGCATCGAACTCATGGGCACGTCTTGTGCCGAACTCTAAAAGCTCATCATTACTTGCAGCGTGTTTCATACGTGCTGCTTTTGTTGCAATTAATGTTTGGTAATTCACAATATTTAAGAGGGCAGTCTCAATAATTTGTGCTTCACCAAGTGGTGCATCAACACGTAATAAAGGCTCGTTATTAAATACAACTTCACCTTCTTGCATACTGCGAATCGTCCCAGTGAATTTCATATTTTGTAAATAATGAAGGAATTCTTCTTCAAATTGTAATTCTGCTAAATAAGCGATATCGCTTTCAGTAAAACTGAAATTTTCTATGTACTCTACAATTTTCTCAAGGCCAGCAAAAACAGCGTAACCGTTCTCAAATGGAAGCTTTCGAAAATATAAATCAAAAACAGAACGGCGATTATGAATACCATCTTTCCAATATGTATAAGCCATGTTGATTTGATATAGGTCTGTATGTAAGGCATAACTATCGTCTTTATAATGAGTCATCGCGAGAACACCTCCATAATTTGGTTATAGTATACCAATTTTTCACCATTCGTAGCAAAGAAGAGATATTGATGTGAAGTCAAGAGAGAAAAAAATGAAATTATGCATATTTTTTAGAAAATTTATATTTATCAATTTATATTTCTCCAGATTTTATGTATTATTAGAGTAATGGGGGTAATGAGAATGGAGGAGGACAATGCAACACACATTAGAAAAAATAGGCAAACAAGTCTTTTATAAACGGCTACAGCAAAAAATGACACAAGAAGAATTATGTCAGGGCATTTGTTCTGTCTCATACTTAAGTAAGATTGAAAATGGAAAGATTGAAGCATCAGAAGAAATTCTACAATTGCTCTGCACAAGACTAGAAATTGCTGTGACGGATTTGAGAGATGTAGAAGAAGATGTAAAGGGGAAGCTGGATGAATGGTTGAATGCACTAGTTCATTTGGACAAGCAACAAGTAGAACGTATATATGAAGAGTTGCAAGGTGAAATGAAGCATGTGTTGGATTTTGAAATTATAAATTATTATAAACTGCTGTATACACGTTATTTAATTATGAAAAGGGATATTTCTGCGCTCGAAGAAGAATTAGATAAGTTGAAGAAGGTATATAAAAAATATTCTCCATTTCAGAAGTTGTTATATATGTACAGTAGAGGATTATTGTGCTGTTTACAGTATAGATGGAAGGATGGGCTAGATTACTTATTAAAAACAGAAGTAATGGCCAAAGAACAGGGGTATCATGAAACAGGCTTGTATTATAATATAGCGCTTGCATATACTCATTTAGATATTCATCATCTTGCAATTCATTTTGTAAATATGGCATTAGAAGGATTTCGTAGTGAATATAAGTTTAGAAACATAATTAATTGCCAAATCCTTATTGCGGTAAGTTATACAGAAAAAGGTCAGTATGAAGAAGCTTTAAAAATGTATGAGAGTATATTGAGAGAGGCCACATCTTTTGCTGATAAGGATGTACTATTAGCTATTACTTTAAGTAATATGGGAAGTATCTATTATAAAAAAGGCAAATATCAGCAAGCGAAAAAATATTATTTAGATAGTCTACAACTTCAAAAACAAATAGATTTAAACTATTTAGATACAATATACGAAATGGCATTAGTATGCATTAAATTAGAAGAGTTGGAAGAGGCAAGGACATTAATTGATAAGGGAATTGATGCAGCAAAACAGGAAGAGAGATTTAATGCAAAATTATATTTGCTTTTAATGCTTAGATATAAATATTTTGAAGAAGCAAAAGATTATAAAGCATTTTTGGAAAATGAGGCTATCCCGTTGTATAAATCTGCAGGAAATAAAATAGAATTAAAGAAAGTATACGTTGAACTAGCAGAACATTTTTCCAGTTTATCGAGATTTGAAGAAAGTAATCGATACTATAGGTTAGTTATTGATTTAATGAATGATAATAAGGAGGAATAAAAATGAAAAAGATGGTATTTGGAGTATTGGCGTTTATAGTGACTCTTACAGTTGCTGGAGGAATACATCAATATAGCAGTAAACCTGATATTGTTGGTCAACAAGCTAAAACTGTTGAACAAGTTAATTTATAATCTCCCCCCCTTTCCAACCGGAAAGGGGTTTTTCAATATTTGTTCCTCAAAATTCTACAAAACTTGAGAAAAAATTATTTGAATTTTTAGTATATTAATAGTGGAAACATAATGCTAATATGAAACTACTCTTTTTCAAAAAAATTTTTTATTAGGGGGAAGGTTCATGAAAAAGAAAAGTTTAGCGTTAGTGTTAGCGACAGGAATGGCAGTTACAACGTTTGGAGGGACAGGCTCTGCATTTGCGGATTCTAAAAATGTGCTCTCTACGAAGAAGTACAATGAGACAGTACAGTCACCTGAGTTTATTTCTGGTGATCTAACTGAAGCAACTGGCAAGAAAGCAGAATCTGTTGTGTTTGATTACTTAAACGCAGCAAAAGGTGATTACAAGCTAGGGGAAAAGAGTGCACAAGATTCTTTCAAAGTGAAACAAGTGAAGAAAGATGCTGTAACTGATTCAACAGTAGTACGTATGCAACAAGTTTACGAAGGAGTGCCTGTATGGGGTTCTACTCAAGTAGCTCACGTAAGTAAAGACGGTTCTTTAAAAGTATTGTCTGGAACAGTTGCACCTGATTTAGACAAAAAGGAAAAGTTGAAAAATAAAAATAAGATTGAAGGCGCAAAAGCAATTGAAATCGCGCAGCAAGATTTAGGGGTAACACCGAAATATGAAGTAGAACCAAAAGCGGACTTATATGTATATCAAAACGGTGAGGAAACAACATATGCATATGTTGTAAATCTAAACTTCTTAGATCCAAGCCCAGGAAACTACTACTATTTCATTGAGGCAGACAGCGGTAAAGTATTAAATAAGTTTAATACAATTGATCATGTGACGAATGATGATAAGTCACCAGTTAAGCAAGAGGCTCCTAAACAGGATGCGAAAGCTGTTGTAAAGCCTGTAACAGGAACGAATAAAGTAGGAACTGGTAAAGGTGTATTAGGAGATACGAAGTCGCTTAATACAACGTTATCTGGATCATCTTACTACTTACAAGATAATACACGCGGGGCAACGATTTTCACATATGATGCGAAAAACCGTTCAACATTACCAGGAACATTATGGGCAGATGCAGATAATGTTTTCAATGCAGCGTATGATGCAGCAGCAGTAGATGCTCATTACTATGCAGGTAAAACATATGATTACTATAAAGCTACGTTTAATAGAAATTCTATCAATGATGCAGGAGCGCCGTTAAAATCGACAGTTCATTACGGAAGTAATTATAACAATGCATTCTGGAACGGATCACAGATGGTATACGGAGATGGTGATGGTGTAACGTTTACTTCATTATCTGGTGGAATTGATGTAATTGGTCACGAGTTAACGCATGCTGTTACGGAAAATAGTTCAAATCTAATTTATCAAAATGAATCAGGGGCTTTAAATGAAGCGATTTCTGATATTTTTGGTACTTTAGTAGAATTCTATGATAACCGTAACCCGGATTGGGAGATTGGTGAAGATATTTACACACCTGGTAAAGCAGGAGACGCACTTCGCTCTATGAGTGATCCTACGAAGTATGGTGATCCAGACCATTATTCTAAGCGTTACACTGGTTCAAGTGATAACGGTGGTGTTCATACAAACAGCGGCATTATTAATAAACAAGCTTATTTATTAGCAAATGGTGGTACGCATTATGGTGTAACTGTAACTGGTATCGGGAAAGATAAATTAGGTGCGATTTACTACCGTGCAAATACACAGTATTTCACGCAATCTACTACATTTAGTCAAGCTCGTGCTGGTGCAGTACAAGCTGCTGCAGACTTATATGGTGCAAATTCTGCTGAAGTAGCGCAGCAGTTAAGCAATCATTTAGTGCTGTTGGTGTAAACTAAGGCTTTAAGGAAGAGCTAGTAATAAAATACCTCAAAAATAAAGAAGGAGCATAGGCTCCTTCTTTATTTTTTTCTCCATTTTTTCCACAAATAAAACAATCCAATAACGCCTGCGATTGTTACAACCCACTTCGCTTCATTTGTTCCGTTCATGACTTGGTATGCCGAATATACTTCAATCAATAAGGCCGGTATTTTACCTATTGTACTGGCAATACTGAAGGAGAGTAATGACATTTTCCCTAGAGCTGCAAATAAAGTCACGATACTTGATGGGATGAAAGGTATCAATCGAAACGATAGAACGAGTAGAAAGGCCTCTCTACCTTCTACATAAAGAAGACGCTCTACCTTTGGGTACTTATTTACTTTATCGTGAGTGAACTTTTGAAGGCCCAGGCGGTAAATATAAAACGAGATAATAGCCCCTAAGGCCTCACCTGCGATCGAAATGATTGTGCCATTTGTTACACCGAAGAGCTGTATATTAATGGCGGTTAAAAAGATGCTAGGAATAACACCTAAAAGACTAATGATGATGTTAATTAAGATACTAAGTGGAATTGCGATTGAATAGTATTCTGTTAAGAAATTTTGAATCGTTTCAGCCATTGTTTAAAATCCTTTATCTTTTTTTGCATTACACCATATTTCGATTGTATAGGCAAGGGAAAATTTACATAATGTAGAAAAACGTTGATGAGAAGGGGTATTGATACCTTGTATGGGTATTAGGTATATAAAAATAGGGGTATTTTAAATCATTTTGAAAAACAGTATAAAAACCTTTGTCTAAAAGAGTTTTATAATTATATTATTGGTGATTTTATTCAGGAAATAATTATAAAATATAGGGGGTATATATTATGAAAGGCGAAAAATAGAGGGTTGATGAAATTGCTGGGGTAAATATGGAAAAATAGATGAAAAAAATGAAAACTGATAGATTTTTTCGTTGTGAAATTGACTTTTAGTGAAGTTGCGATAATAATCATGGAAGAGGTGATATGATGAAACGAATAAGTAGTCTTTTCTTCAGTAGTTTATTGGCATTAGTGCTGATCTTAAGTGGATGTGCAGGAAAAGAACAAAAAACAGAGAAACAGACAGGTAATCAAGCTACATCGGTAGAAAAAATTAGTGATAATATTTTAGATGAAATGGAAGGACCACCTAAAAATGGTCATACGATTGAAAGACATGTAGGCAAGTCAGAAGAGGATTTGAAGAATCGCTTGAAGACAGATAAAGTGTCAGCCGCAAGTACATACTATGATAAAGAAACAGCGACGAAAGCTGTAAAAGATAGCTTGAAGCAACATGACAAGGAAATTCAAGATTGGTTAAAAAATTCTAAAGAGGCTCGTCTCGTAATAAATACAACTCATTCATTCCCTGTTGGAAAAACGGTAATAAAGAAAAATATGAGTGTAAAAGACAAGTTGGTAAAAACTGTTACTGTTTTAGCAAGAGATAAGTCAGGGGAATTAGGGTTTAAGATTATTACTTCTTATCCATCTGATAAATAAGAAGGGGGAGTACATTATGTATACGACATTACAATACTTTCTTAAATCGTACTGTACGTTAAGTATTCATGAGGATGAAATAGTAAGCGTGATGGAAGAGTTTATTGAACAAGAAGACGAAGAAATTGTTTTGAAATTACGTGATGAATTAATAAATATGAAGAAAAAGAACGCGTGGGAAGAGGCGTGTGTATTAGCTGCGAAGCAAGGAAACCGTATGTGGTCTTTAGAAGAAACGAAAGATCATCTTGAAACTTTTTTACTATTACTGCAAAAGAAAAAGGCGTGATTTACTCACACCTTTTTCTTTATGCTATTTGGTTGATATTATCTATTCTTTTGGAGCGCTTTTATATACGCTTTTTGAAATTTGTCCATTTGATATTACTTCCCCGTTTTGTGTTACTTTTTTATACGTAACCGCTGTGATTTTATCACTAGTCCTACTAATTACTTGAGAAGAAACTTCAACATTTTTACCAGTATTTGTACCGAAAATGCGTGTAGTAATACTACCTCCATTTGAAAATGCTTGAATATAAATATGATTGCCTGTATTATTTTTAAATTTTAAATCTGGACCATAATCTGCTACTGCTGCATCTTGCCCAAGTGGTAAATAATTTACTGGCATAGAATGATTGCTTCGAGAAACAATTCCTAAATCAGCCCTTAAAGCTGCGCTGTATAAAGTACTACTGACTTGGCAAACTCCTCCGCCTGCACTTTGTATTACTTTACCTTGTGAATATACTGCTGCAGATTTGTAACCATGTGCAGCATCATTTACGCCAACGCGGCCGTTAAAACTAAATGTTTCATCAGGTGCCACAATAACCCCACTTAAAGTATTAGCTGACTTATTTACGTTAAATGATTGATTTCCGTTACGGCCAGCCATTGGAGTAGAATATTCAGCAATGACTTCTTTAATACCCATTTTCTGTATATCTTCTGTAGAGCGTTCTGGTTTTATGAATGTAACTGGTAATGTAACATCTGATTTACCAGTAGTAATAGCTTCGTTTGTTAAACTGTTTAGTTTTCCTTTATCAATTTTTTCTCCGTTTTGGCTTTGACTAACATTTACTGTTGAGCCTTCAATGCTTAATTCTGCATTAACAGGATTTTTTAATGTTTCATTATATTTATCTTTTATAAAGGTTTCATAAGCTGTTGCATTTAATTGTGGTGTTAATTTATAGTCACGTTTTAATTCACCGTTTTCAGCTTGCTTACGCATTTTGTAACGATTCATTACGTTTCTTTCTTGTTCTTTAAAGATTTTGTCAATAATATCTTTCTCTTTATAATTTACTCTTAAATCTTTCCATGTGTAAGTTTGTTTATCGTTTTGGAATATGTAGGTAAGGGATTTTTGATCTAATTCAGTTACCCTTTGATTAATAATTGCTTGAATATCTTTCTTATTTTTTCCATCGAGAGAAATACCTTCAAATGTAGTATTTGGTAATGCAGTAGTATCTAATTGATTATTTAATTTGGATACATATTGATATCCCCCAACACCGCCTACACAAAGTAATATGCCCCCAGCAATTGCAGAACCAATCAGTATTTTACTTAGCTTCATTTATTTCCCCCCAGAAATTTATGTATAAATATATGTATTACATTTTTTGTATAAAAATGATGAAAATAACATTATGTACGTACTAGTATACTATTATTTTCACTGCGTGTGTAATGTTTTCATAAAAAATGTTACATTGCTGTAATAATTGTCACTTCTTGTCACAATGTGTATGAAAAATATAATAAAAAGGCTGTCTAGAAAGATCTAGCAGCCTTTTTATTATAATTTTTTATGTTCATTTTTATTCGTAACACCGAGATGTTTTTGAAGGGTAGTTGAAATAGTATCGACGCTTTTTTCATTTGGAACGTAATAATAAATACCACCTATATATTTATCTGTACCTTCTACTTGCATTTTTTCCATCTTTAAATTTGAATCCATTGAATTTTTTGTAATTGTCATCATATCATCAAAAGTTAAATTGGTTTTTAAGTCTTTATCGACAGCGTCTAGTAGGCCACCGATTTTATTAATGGAATTAAGAGATAGTGCCTTTTCAGCAATGGCCTCTAATACAAGCTGTTGTCGTTGGCCACGCATATAATCACTATCGATGTGACGAGTTCTAGCTAGTGCCAGTGCCTCTTCTCCATTTAAATGTTGACGTCCTTTTTTTAGATGAATTGCATCTGCTTCATCTTTACTGTTTTGCTCTGTGAATTCAACTGGAACGTCCACAGTAATGCCACCAAGAGAATCAACAATTTTAATAAAGGATTTAAAATTGAATTTTACATAATAATCAACTGGAACATCTAAAAAGTTCTCTACCGTATCAATTGTGCTGTCTACACCACCGAATACGTGCGCATGTGTGATTTTATCGTATTTATCACGTGATTTAATGTAGACGCGTGAGTCACGTGGAATGCTTACAAGTTTAACGGATTTATCGTTTTTATTAATTGTTGCAAGTAATAACGCATCTGTTCGAGTTGCTTTTCCATAACCTTTTTCCCTAATATCACTTTCATCAACACCCATAATTAGTACGGAAATATTGTCGGTCATAGGTTTAACAGCTTTTTCACGTTTACTGGACTTATCTCCTCGACCTAGTTCAGCATAAGCATTATTTAAGACGGACTTTGCTTTACTGTATATATGGAAGGAGTAGCCTCCTGCTCCAAGTGCTACAATTAGTAATGGAATAAGAAGGAACCAAAGTAGGCGTTTTTTCTTTGAGCGTCCTTTTTTGGCTCGCGTATTGTTGTTCGTGTCGGATTTCATCATTTTTTCTCCTTTAAAACTATCAAAGTGTATACATTTAGAAGTGTATTCAAACACATAAAAAATATTTTACGCTAAATAAAAGCGATTGTACATGTATAAAAAATAGATGTCTTGATTATTTATCCCGTATTAACGAGCAGTAAAACGCCCACCTCAAAGTCCAGTGAATACAATGAAGTTAGGTGGGAGATAACTGCCCGTAAATACCCGATTGGTGAAGGCTAATAATCAGAGTGGGGATAGCCCCACTCTGATTAAAGTTTCACTTTATAAGACACCTATTCGTTATTGTATACAAAAGATAGGGATAAGAAAATGATAAAATTTTACCTAATTACAACATAATGCTTACGATAATTGCAGATAAAATACTAACGAGAGTAGCTCCATATAGTAATTTAAGGCCAAACCTCGCAACAACGTTTCCTTGTTCTTCGTTTAGTCCTTTTACCGCACCTGAAATAATACCAATGGAAGAAAAATTGGCAAAAGATACAAGGAAAACAGAAATAATACCAACTGTACGGGGAGAAAGACTATTAGAAATTTTACTAAGGTCCATCATTGCGACAAATTCATTCGTTACAAGCTTCGTTGCCATAATGCTGCCAGCTGCTACAATTTCAGAACTTGGTACACCGATAAGGAATGCGATAGGTGCAAATACGTAGCCAATTAATTGTTGGAACGTAATACCGAATATAATGAGGAACAAGTCATTAATACAACTAATTAAGGCAACAAATCCGATGAGCATAGCGCCGACAACAATGGCTACACGAAAACCATCAAGAATGTATTCTCCAAGCATTTCAAAAAAGCTTTGTTTTTCACCTTTGATTTCTAAAATATCTTCGTCATCTTTAACGTCGTAAGGGTTAATGATGAGTACGATAATAAAACCGCTAAATAAATTGAGAACGAGTGCAGTTACTACATACTTAGGTTCAATCATTGTCATATAGGCACCTACGATAGACATAGATACGGTTGACATAGCGGAGGCACAAAGTGTATAAAGACGGTGTTTTGGGATTTGAGCTAATTGCTTTTTTACTGTAATAAAAACTTCTGATTGGCCGACAATGGCAGAGGCGATAGCGTTGTAAGATTCTAATTTCCCAAGACCATTTATTTTACTAAGAAAGTACCCGATCCAACGAATGAAAAATGGTAGTATTTTGAAATGTTGTAATATACCAATTAAAACAGAAATAAAGACGATTGGTAATAATACAGTAAGGAAAAATGGCATTTCACCTTTATTTGCAAGACCACCAAATACGAAATTTATTCCATTAGCAGCATACTCGAGTAGCTTTGTAAACAAACTGGAAATGATTCTAATAAGTATGAGGCCGATTTCTGTATTTAATAGTAAATAGGTTAAAATTAACTGTATAATAAGCATGATAAAAATTGGTTTAAATTTAATATGCTTCTTATTATTGCTAGCAATATAAGCGAGCAAGAAAACAACAATTAGTCCGACGAAAAAAGTAATGAATTTCATGGTAAGCCCCCTAAAAGAGATATTCTGCTATATATGTTTTTCATTTCAAGGGAGAATATGCATCTTTGGTAAAGAAAGGAATAGAGAGAGTATGAATATATGTAGAGTGCATCACGTTGCAATTATTTGTTCGAATTATGAGACGTCAAAGTATTTTTATACTAGAATATTAGGGTTTAAAGAAATGAATGAAGTATATAGAAAGGAACGAGATTCTTATAAATTAGATTTATGTGTAGGAGAAGAGTATCAAATCGAATTATTTTCATTTCCAAATCCGCCTGAGCGCAAAAGTTTTCCAGAAGCAGCCGGTCTTAGACATTTAGCATTTGCTGTTACAAATATAGAAGAAGCTGTGAAGCATTTAAATCAATGTGGTGTTGAGACCGAACCGATCCGTATTGATGAAATAACGGGGAAGAAATTCGTCTTTTTCCAAGACCCTGATGGTTTACCTTTAGAATTGTATGAGGTTTGAAAATTGGTGGATTTTATATAGAGTTGCTTTCCAATAATTGAAGAAACTAAAGTGAAACTTCTTTTTAAAAGGAGGTGTAACTTTAGCTAAGAAAGCTAAAGAGCATATGTGGATATTTTAAAATTATTGATGGTAGTCATTCTTATTGGGTTAACAGCATTTTTTGTGGCTGTTGAATTTGCAATTATTAAGGTACGTAGCAGTCGTATTGATCAACTCGTTAGCGAAAAAAGACGAGGTGCACTGGCCGCTAAAAAGGTAACTACAAATTTAGATGAATATTTATCGGCCTGTCAGCTAGGTATTACAATTACTGCTTTAGGGCTCGGGTGGTTAGGGGAACCAACCATTAAACATTTACTCGAGCCGTTGTTTTTAAAATTGCAATTCTCACCTACAATTTCCAGTACAGTTTCATTTATTATTGCCTTTGCAGTAATTACATTTTTACATGTTGTCATTGGGGAACTTGCTCCAAAGACATTTGCTATACAAAAAGCAGAACAAGTTAGCTTATTGTTATCGAAGCCACTTATTTATTTTTACCGAGTTATGTATCCGTTTATTTGGGCTTTGAATGGTTCAGCGAGGGTTGTAACTGGTTTATTTGGATTAAATCCAGCTTCTGAACATGAAGTAGCTCATTCAGAAGAAGAATTAAGGTTAATCTTATCTGAGAGCTATGAGAGCGGAGAGATTAACCAAAGGGAATTTAAATATGTAAATAATATTTTTGAATTTGATAATAGAGTAGCAAAAGAAATTATGGTACCTCGTACGGAAGTTGTAGGCTTATATGAGGACGAACCATTTGAAACACATATTAAAGTAATCGCGCAAGAAAAGTACACGAGATATCCTGTATTTGGTGAAGATAAAGATGAAATTATTGGGATGGTTAATGTAAAAGATTTATTTATTCGTTATATGGATGGTAATCGGGACGAGGAGTGCTCGATTATGCCATATACAAGGCCAGTTATTGAAGTGCTAGAAAATATTCCAATTCATGATTTACTATTACAAATGCAAAGAAAACACATTCCATTAGCTGTATTGTATGATGAATATGGTGGTACAGCAGGGATTGTTACACTAGAAGATATTTTAGAAGAAATTGTTGGAGAAATTCGAGATGAATACGATGAAGATGAGAATCCACCTATAGAGTATGTAAGTGAAGGTTATAAAATCGTAGAGGGAAAAGTGCTTATTAGTGAAGTAAATGATTTGCTTGGCATACATTTAATTGCTGATGATGTAGATACAATTGGTGGCTGGATTATGGTACAAAAACAAATCGTTGCTGAAGGAGATGTTATTGAGAAATACGGTTTTTATTTTAAAGTCCTTGAAAAGGATATGCATCAAATTAAACGAGTGGAAATAAGGAAAGTAGAAGAATGATTTTCTATAAACTTTAATAAAAAGGATATGCAGAAAAATAAATGTTTGCGCTTTCAAAAAAGGTACTATATAGTGAAGGTGGATACTGAAAAATTCTTCTGAATGATACTCGTGTTTTTAGAGGGCGGATTTTTTGGATAAGGATTTAGAATGAAAAAGTATAGGTGATAAAAATGATAGCAACGAAGGATATACGTATAGAAAAAGATTTTTTAGGTGAAAAAGAAGTACCAAGTGCAGCTTATTATGGTGTACAAACATTACGTGCCGTAGAAAACTTCCCAATTACAGGATATCGCATTCATCCATCACTCATTACAGCAATGGCAATTGTGAAAAAAGCGGCGGCGCTTGCGAATATAGATACTGGTTACTTAGCTAAAGACATTGGACATGAAATTGCAGAAGCAGCGCAAGAAATTGTTGATGGAAAGTTTCATGATCAATTTATCGTGGATCCTATTCAAGGCGGAGCCGGAACTTCTATTAATATGAATACAAATGAAGTAATTGCGAATAGAGCGTTAGAACGTATGGGATATGAAAAAGGGGCGTATGCGAAAATTAGCCCAAACACTCATGTGAACATGGCCCAATCAACGAACGATGCGTTTCCGACAGGAATTCATATTGCAACTCTTATGATGTTAGAAAAGCTTCTTATTACAATGGAAGAACTTCATTCTGCTTTTCGTAAAAAAGCAAAAGAGTTTGATCACGTTATTAAAATGGGACGCACACATTTACAAGATGCAGTTCCAATTCGCCTTGGACAAGAATTTGAAGCGTATAGCCGAGTGCTTGCGCGTGATATAAAAAGAATTAAACAGTCTCGTCAACATTTATATGAAGTGAATATGGGGGCGACAGCTGTTGGTACAGGATTAAATGCAAATCCTACGTATATTGAACAGGTGGTAAAACATTTAAGAACGTTTAGTGGGTTCCCACTTGTTGGTGCAGAGCATTTAGTTGATGCAACGCAAAATACAGATGCATACACAGAAGTATCTGCAGCACTTAAAGTATGTATGATGAACATGTCTAAAATTGCAAACGATCTTCGTATTATGGCGTCTGGGCCACGTGTTGGGTTGGCTGAAATTCAATTGCCAGCACGTCAGCCAGGTTCATCGATTATGCCAGGTAAAGTAAATCCAGTTATGGCAGAAGTGATTAACCAAGTCGCATTCCAAGTAATCGGAAACGATCATACAATTTGCTTAGCATCAGAAGCAGGACAATTAGAGTTAAACGTAATGGAGCCTGTGCTTGTATTTAATTTAATTCAATCTATAAGTATTATGAATAATGGATTCCGTGTATTCCGTGAATATTGTATTGAAGGAATTACAGCAAATGAAGAATTGCTGAAGCAATATGTTGAGAAAAGTGTTGGAATTATTACAGCAGTTAATCCTCATATTGGTTATGAAGCAGCATCTCGTATTGCACGTGAAGCGATTGAAACAGGAAAATCTGTTAGGGAGTTATGTTTAGAGCATGGTGTACTGACAGAAGAGGAATTGGATATTATTTTAGATCCATTCGAAATGACTCACCCTGAAATTGCTGGAGCTTCTTTATTAAAAAATAAAGAAATGTAATGTGAAAAACACCGATCCATTTGGATCGGTGTTTTATTTTTAAAAGATATTAAATACAGCGTTTAATTGAAGTAAGCTAATAACAGCTAAGAAGATTAAACTGTATTTCATTGCTGTTTTAAATAGAGCAGATTCTTTACCAACTAGTCCAACTGCGGCACAAGCAACTGCTACAGATTGTGGTGAAACCATTTTTGCCATTGTACCACCTACTACGTTTAAGGCAACGAGTGTAGAAGGAACGATGTTTAACTGGTCTGCTGTTACTGCTTGAAGTGGTGCGAATAAAGAACCACTTGAAACTACTGAACCTGTAATGAATACGCCAATCCATCCTAAGATTGGAGAAAGAACTGGGAATGCATTACCAGTAGAAGAGAATGCAAGTCCAAGTGTAGATGACATACCAGAGTAGTTCTCTACGTAAGCTAAAGCGATAACGCTACAAATTGTATATACTGGAGCTTTTAATTCTTTCATTGTTTCAATCATTAATTCCTTAACCATTTTACCTTTTACGCGGTAAACGATAAGTGAAACGATAATTGCTAGTACAATCGCAGTAGTTGTAGAAGAGAATACATCAAATTTGAAAACAGCTGCGAAAGGTGTATCAGCTTTTGTAATTGGTGTAGTTTTCATAACAGCATTATGAAGACCAGGGAACTGAATGTTAAATACTAAGTTTGCTAACGCACCATCTGGAGCAAATAAAGCTTTAATCGGTTTTAAGTTAAAGATTGTTACAAATGCAGTTAAGAATACGAATGGAGACCAAGCATATAAAATTTGATTGAATGTATGTGATACTTTAGTTTCTTGTTTTTCTTCTTTAGTAGAAGATTTTGGTTGCCAAACACGTAAGAATAATGCAAGAGCAATCATACTTACAACGGCTGCGAAAATATTAGTAAGTTCTGCGCCTAAGAAGTAAGTTACAGCGAATTGAGTAATAGCGAAAGAAACACCACTTACAAGAATACCTTGCCAAGTTTCTTTAATACCTTTAATTCCATCGACCATTGAAACAAGTAAGAAAGGTAAGATAACACTAATGAAAGGTAAAATAAGAACAGTTTGACGACCAATAGTTAATGCGTCAAGTTGAGTTAATTGTGCTGGTACTGTAACTGGAATACCCATAGCACCCATAGCACCACCAGCAATATTAGCTACTAAACAAATACCTGCTGCTTTTAATGGATTAAAGCCCATACCTACAAGTAGTGCGGCTGTAATAGCAACTGGAACCCCTAGACCAGCTGCGCCTTCTAAGAAAGCACCGAAAGAATAAGCGATTAATAATACTTGTAAACGTTGATCATTTGTAATGCTTGAAATACTATCGCGAATAATATTGAATTGCTCTGTTTTAACAGTTAATTTGTAAAGGAAAATTGCAGCGATAACGATAGTACAAATTGGATAAAATCCAGATAAAACACCGAATCCGGCAGATGCTACAGATACTGTTGCTGGCATTTTATAAACAAATATTGCAAGGATAATAGCGACAATCACACTATAAAGACCAGCCATGTAACTTTTCATTTTGAATCCCATTAAACAAATGATGAAACAAAAGATTGGAAGTGCTGCGATTAGTGCAGATAACCAAATATTGTTTAACGGGTCATAAATTTGTGTCCAAGTACTCATAATAATGACAACTCCTATCTATTATATGTGAAGAAATTCACATTATTTGTGAAACAATTCACAATAAACTTACATGCTTAGTATATTCTCCTTCAACACTATTGTCAACGTAAAAAAGTATAATTATTCCATAATAGTGTTAAAAGAAAAGCTTTGTTCATAAAGTAGACAAAAAACACACTCAAATGAATTTAAGTGCGCTGTATAAACTATGTGCATATTATTTTGCTTATTCAGATGGCATGTTCCTTATAGGCGTATATTAGATGAAGTCTTTTATATTAAGTATAAAGTTTGATATATGCAATTATCTGTCCTGTTTGATCTAGTGGGGGGAACGGTGAGTGGATTTAATAGGAAGTTTTGCACAACAATCCAACCGCTTGCAATACGAATAAAAAATAAGAAACAAATTTTTAATATCACATCATCTCTTTTTACTGAAAATTCCTTTTAGCGTAACAAAGAGGTTAATTATAGTTCAACTACATTACGATAGGTTATCAATTATAGACGGTATTTTACAATACCGTTACTGTGCATTTCAATGAGGTGAAAATATAACAAAAAGCCTGATAAAACAACGTTTGCAAGCAAAGTATTCGTAGGCCATTATTTTGCTTTTTCGTTATATCATATAGTATAATATTCAAAATCAGCAAGGATTTTTTCCTGAATTTTTGCTGATAAAGATGGAAAAATTTTTCGGCTTTATAGGTTGATAAAGTTATGTCGTAACAGGAAATATAAGAACAGATATATAAATAAATAAAAAGAACATAAAAACGCAAATAAAAACGAAAATGAGGGGAACTTTATGAGCCAAAATCAATTCGAATGTCGTATTTCAGAAGAAGATGTACAAATGTTAAGAGCGTTAGCTCACCCACTTCGTCTACGTCTAGTAATGGAACTTATGCAAAGAGGAACATGTAATGTAACACAGCTACAGGAAGTATTAGAAATTCCACAATCAACTGTTTCACAACATTTAACGAAGTTAAAGCAAAATAAAGTAGTACGCTTTGAAAGACGAGGATTAGAAGTGTATTATCAAATCCATAATGATAAAGTAAGTGCAGTAGTAAAAACATTATTTTCTTAAAATTTGAATATTATGGAAAAAGACGTGTAGAATATACGTCTTTTTTTATTTGTCAGAAAGGTAGCGAGAGAGTAAATATTAGCATGTTAGGAAGAAATGACTATCAATCAATATGCTGCCTTACGGAATATATTCTAAAAGGAAAAGAAAAGATAAAAAGGAGTATAGTAAGCAAAAGGAGGGATAGTAGTATGGATGTGAAACGTGTGAAACAAATCTTATCTTCTTCAAGTAGAATTGACGTTACATATGAGGGCGTACCAGTATGGATTGAGAGCTGTGATGAGCAGAAGGGGAGTGCTCAAGTGTATGATGTATCTAATCCTGGTGAGAGCGTTCATGTGGACGTGACAGCTTTAGAGGAGAAGTAATAAAAAAGACGCTTCTAATTTTAGAAGCGTCTTTTTGTTATTCCATCATATGTGCAATTTTCTTAGAGAACATAAGAAGTACTAATCCCAGTACAATTACGATAATACCGATGCTTGCGAATACTTCTAAATATCCTAAAGATTGAGTGAAAGCGGCTAATTGTCCTGCTAATAAGTTTGCGAAGCCAGTACCAGCTAACCATACACCCATTAATAATGATGCTAATTTAACAGGAGCAATTGCACTTACCATAGATAATCCGATTGGTGATAAGAATAACTCACCGATTGTGTGGAACATGTAAGTGAATACAATGAATAGTAAGTTTGCTTTCATTGTAATGTTACCTTCATCGCTACCAGTTTTTAAAACAGCTAAAGTTAGAACTAAATATCCAATCCCTAGTAAAATCATGCCTAATGCCATTTTTGTTGGGATTTTCAAATCGCCATTTTTTGTTTTTGAAAGCTTAATCCATAACGCAGAAACAGGTAATGCTAGTAAGATAATGAATAGTGGGTTTACAGATTGGAACCAAGGTGTTGGAATTGTAAATCCACCAATTGTACGATCTACGAACTTATCTGTGTAAAGTGTTAAAGAACTACCAGCTTGCTCAAATCCTGCCCAGAAGAATACTACGAAACAAGTTAAAATTAAAATTGCAGCAGTACGTTTTTTCTCTTGTGTTGTTAAAGGTTTTTTCTCAATTGCTTTTGCATTTTTTTCTTTAGATTGTTTACCTACAACAGTTGTTCCGATAGACCCTAAGTAACGAGGTGCTAAGAAATTAAAGGCAAGCTGCCCAATAATCATACCGATACAAGCTGTTAAGAAACCGTATCTATAATCTGCGAAGTAACCGCAAATGAATGGTGCGATAAGAGCTCCTAAGTTAATCCCCATGTAGAAGATAGTGAAGGCACTATCACGACGAGAATCGTTTTCGCTATATAATTGACCTAATAAAGTCGAAATATTTGGTTTGAAGAATCCGTTACCAATAACTAATAATCCTAATCCTAAGAAAAGTCCAGTTTTTGTGTTCATTGAGAATAATACAAAGTTACCAATTGCCATGATGATAC
The DNA here is from genome assembly GCF_022663795.1 of Bacillus cereus group sp. BfR-BA-01349. NCBI lineage: Bacteria > Bacillati > Bacillota > Bacilli > Caryophanales > Bacillaceae > Bacillus > Bacillus cereus group sp. BfR-BA-01349. The sequence goes on along the minus strand of NZ_JAKUGE010000058.1, from coordinate 15,705 downwards.
CACCAATAGTAATGGCATGTCGCTTCGTAATGAAATGGTCAGTTAACCAACCACCAATAATAGGTGTGAAGTATACTAACATTGTGAAAATACCGTAAATTTGAACTGCAACTGCTTTATCAAATCCTAAACCGCCGCTTACTAAGCTCGTTGTTAAATAAAGAACTAATAAGCCACGCATTCCGTAATAACTAAATCTTTCCCACGCCTCTGTAAAGAACAACAAGTATAACCCTGGTGGATGTTTTTTTGGTGATTGTTGCTCTCCAGCTTTGTCTAATTTTAAAGCTGCATCCATTTTTGTTTCCCCCTAATCCTGTATAACGGATATTTATGTAATCATTTTAATTTACAGAATATTTAGAAGTCAATAGAATTATATGGAAATAGAAAGAAAATTTCTAAAAAAGTTCTATTTTCTTCGACCGTTACTGTATTTTGCCCTGAAAACGAGATGATAAGCGTTTTCAAATGTAATAATTGAATTCTAAAAGAAAATAAAATAGTGATTAATCAGAAAATTTAGATTAAAACATTTATTCTGATATAAAGAAAATATATTCTATTTACTTTCTCAATATAACATATTGGGAATAAAAATACAAAACGAAATAATGTGACATTTAAGTGAATTGAAAAATAACCAGCTCCACAGAAGGGAGCTGGTTAAGGAAATATTATTTAACAAAGCGTTTTTCGATGTCATCTAATAGTAGGTTAGCGGCCATTACGCCACCAGCTGTATTCCAAATAACGTCATCAACTTTGTATGCTTTACCATTTTTTACTGCATTTAAATTTTTAAATAGAGGATCGTTTATATACTCTTTTTCTAGTTCAGACCCTTTTTTCTCATTTCCTTTATCGAATGTGAAGTAGAATAATACGTCACCATCCATAGCAGAAATACGCTCTTTAGATACGTTACGCTCTGCAAAATCATCTTTATTTTGATCTCCAGGACGTTTAAATCCAAGTTCTTTTAAAATAACACCAGAGAATGTATCGCCATGATAAATACGAACATCACCAGGCATGAAACGAACCATAGAGATTTCTTGGTTTACTTTATCGCCAAGTTTGCCTTTTAAATCTTTTATACGTGATTCGTAATCAGCTACAACTTTTTGACCTTCTTTTTCTTTATTTAATGCTTTTGCATAAAATTTGAAGTTATCTTTCCATTCACCACGTAATGTTTCTGAGAACACAGTAGGTGCAATTGCTTTTAGTTGTTCGTACACTTTTTCGTGGCGCATTTTATTACCGATAATTAAGTCTGGTTTTAAAGAAGCAATTGTTTCAACGTTAACTTGTCCTTCATCACCAACAACTTTTACATTTTTCATTTTATCCTTAATATGTGGATACCATGGGTCACCAGTCCAAGACTTTACAGCACCAACTGGTTTCACACCTAATTCAAGTAAAGCTTCAGTTCCTTCATTTGTTAAGATAACTACACGTTTTGGATTAGCAGGAACTTCTGTTTTACCCATTGCATGTTCTACAGTAACCACTTCTTTTTTATTATCTTCTTTTGTAGATTCTTCTTTGTTATTTGATTTTCCACAAGCGCTTAAAAGCATTGAAAATGCTAGTAAAAATACAAATACTGTAAACGATTTCTTCCGCATGAAATTCATTATGTACCCCCTACATGTTGAGAATATTTTTCAATAGCAAGCATGATATTAAGCCTTTATCTTTTGATTGTCAATACATATGGGTGAAAATAATTCTCATTTCCGTTGACAATGAGAATTAAGTTGAAATACACTAACAACGTATCATTATACATTGAAGGGGAAACGCTGCATGTTATTAAAAACAAATCGAGCAAAATGGATTGGATTATTTGTTGGAATCATTGCAGTCGTTATTTGTATTTGGGGAAGTATTATTTTCGGATATACAAATACGAGTTGGAAACTAGCATTGGATGCTTTTTTCCATTTTAACGGTTCCAATGAACATATTATTATTCAAAATGTACGTCTGCCTAGGGCGTTAATTGCAGCTAGTGTTGGTGCTAGTTTAGCCATTGCTGGTTGTCTTATGCAAACTTTAACTAAGAATTCACTTGCTTCTCCAGATTTTATTGGATTAAATTCAGGTGCTGCGTTCTTTATAGTTGTAGCAATTGTAATCTTTTCAGTAACATCATTATCAGCTTTCACATGGATTGCCTTTTTAGGAGCGGCGGTTGCAGCTGTACTTGTATTTGCTTCTAGTTCTTTAGGAAAAGAAGGGACTACACCTCTTAAGTTAACGTTAGCAGGGGTCGCAATTAGTGCATTATTTTCATCATTAACACAAGGATTACTTGTGTTAAATGAAAAAGCACTTGAAGAGGTATTATTTTGGCTTGCTGGATCTGTGCAAGGGAGAAAGTTAGAAATTTTACAATCTGTATTCCCATATTTATTAATAGGATGGATTGCATCTCTTATGATGGCAGGGAAAGTAAATACATTAATGATGGGGGAAGACGTTGCAAAAGGACTTGGACAACGAACGATTTTAATGAAATCATTCGTACTACTTATTATTGTCCTGTTGTCTGGTGGTTCAGTTGCGGTCGCAGGTCCAATTGGATTTATTGGTATTGTTACCCCGCATTTTGCCAGATTTCTAGTTGGAGTAGATCATAGGTGGAGAGTACCGTATAGCGGTTTATTAGGTGCAATACTATTAATCTTAGCTGATATAGCAGCAAGATATGTCATTATGCCACAAGAAGTACCAGTAGGAGTTATGACAGCATTTATTGGAGCTCCATTCTTTATTTATATTGCACGTAAGAGAGGGCTTAGCAAATGAAGAAGTATATTCCATTTCGTATAGGGAAAGGCGGGCCCTCGTTTTTAATGTATAAACGAGCTTGTCTCGTCTTATTTAGTTTATTAGTTGTTTTAATAGGATTATTTTTTGCGAGTGCAGGTATGGGAGACATGAAAATTGCTCCTTATGATGTATGGCAAGCGATCACTGGAAATGGCGATGCGATGTCTAACATGGTTGTAAATAAGTTTCGTATGCCGCGTATTTTAATTGCCATCCTTGTAGGAATTGCGCTTGCTGTAGCAGGATGTATTTTACAAGGTCTCGTTCGAAATCCACTTGCTTCTCCGGATATCATCGGGATTACGGGTGGGGCAAGTGTTGCAGTTGTATTGTTTTTAGCTATATTTAGTGATAAAAATAATGCGCTAACTGTAAGCATTCATTATATGCCGTTAGCAGCCTTTGTTGGGGCAACGATTGTGGCGCTTTTTGTATATTTATTTGCATGGAGAAATGACGGGTTATCGCCGATTAGTCTTGTTTTAATTGGTGTGGGGTTTTGGGCATTAACGAAAGCGGCAACGACTTTGTTTATGTTGTTGGCACCAATTTATCAAGCGAGTCAAGCGAATGTATGGATTACAGGTACTGTTTATGGTTCTTCATGGCAAAACGTTATGGTGCTTGCACCGTGGGTTCTCATTTTAACGGTAATATCATTTATAGCTGCTAGACATTTAAATGCGCAAGAGCTAGGGGATGATATTGCGGTAGGACTTGGTGTTCCTTTAACGAAGTCACGCGTATTCATGTTATTACTTAGTACGGCTTTAATTGGGGGAGCAGTTGCCTTCGCCGGAGGAATTGGATTTGTCGGTTTAATGGCACCTCATATTTCACGAAGGCTAGTTGGTTCTTTATACGGTGCATTACTCCCAGTTGCAGCTATTGTCGGTGCAATTCTAGTACTTGCTGCAGATTTAATTGGGCGTACAGTTTTCACACCACTTGAAATTCCAGCAGGGGTATTTACATCAGCAATTGGTGCACCTTATTTTATTTATTTACTTTATAAAAGTCGGAATTCATAAAGGGAGATGAATATGCAAAAAGCATTGGAGACGAAATGTTTGACGTTGTCTTATGGTGAAACAATTATTATTGATGAGTTGAATTTAGAAATTCCAAAAGGTGAAATTACAATCTTTATCGGTTCCAACGGTTGCGGGAAATCAACTTTATTACGTTCACTAGCTAGATTATTAAAGCCAACAACTGGTGACATTTTGTTAGATAATCAAGCTATTCAAAGTATGCAAACGAAGCAAATTGCTCGTCAAATGGCAATTTTACCGCAAGGACCGCAAGCACCTGAAGGGCTTACAGTATTGCAACTTGTAAAACAAGGACGCTATCCATATCAAACATGGCTGAAACAGTGGTCAGAAAAAGATGAGGAAATGGTACAGAAGGCACTTGCAGCAACAGGTATGACAGAATTTGCTGAGCGTGATGTGCATGCTCTTTCAGGTGGACAACGACAACGTGCTTGGATTGCAATGACGCTTGCACAAGATACAGATATTATTTTACTGGATGAGCCTACTACATATTTAGATATGACTCACCAAATTGAAGTGCTAGATTTATTATTCGAATTAAATGAAACAGAACAAAGAACAATTGTTATGGTATTACACGATTTAAATTTAGCATGTCGCTATGCAGATAACATTGTAGCCATTCAAGATAAACAAATATATGCACAAGGTAAACCTGAAGAAGTGGTAGATGAGAAACTAGTACGTGATGTATTCCGAATGGAGTGTCAAATTAGTACGGATCCGTTGTTTGGAACACCGCTTTGTATACCTCACGGAAGAGGAAGACGTGTAGTTAAAGAAGTTGCTCAGGCAATGAGATAAAAAAACGATGAGTGATTCATCGGTTTTTTTATTTGGTACAAGAAAATAAGAGGAAGAGAGGAATACGTAAGCGACGTTTATAATCTGCTTCATTTTGAAAATAGGTTGGATTTGGTGTAGCTTCTTTTAATGATGTAATGGTAAATCCGGCTTGCTGTAATAATGTGAAATAATCTTCCGTTGTACGATGATATTTAATAACTTCTTGGTCAATCCATGGTTCAACCCGTTTGCCTAGTTTAAAGTAATCATCGACGAGCCAACTCGTTCTTTTACCACTTGTTTGTAAGCTTTCAAACGAAGAAGTAATAACGGGATGTTGAACGCTAAAGGTAAAGGTGCCATTTGTTTTTAAAGTTTGAAATACATTTTGAAAAATGGTATCAAGATGTTCAATATAATGTAAGGCGAGTCTAGATGTTACTAAATCAAAAGTGGAAGAGGGGTAGGTATAATCTTTGAGGTTTAAAAAATGAACAGATCCATTTTTATTTTCTAGTTGTTTTTTAGCTTTTTCATACATAAGTTCGGAGCCTTCAATGCCGGTGTAAGAGTAGCATCCCTTTTCTAATAATTCCGCGCCAAACTTAGCATCACCACAGCCTAAATCGAGAATTTGTTTTCCTCGTACATGACCAATGAGCTGAAAGAATACTGGTTTTTCAATGGATTCATTTGGGCTATTTTCTCGGTATCTTCGTTTCATATATTGTTCGAAAAATGCTGTGTTATTGTATACATCAGATTCTGTAAATGCCATGTTTGAAACCTCCCGAAATATTTTTTTAATTCTATCAAATATGAAAAGTAAATGATAGATTTATTGTAATGAATCATATATAATCTAAAAATGTAAGCGGTTACTTTAAACTATTTTTCTATAATAAATTCTGAAAACGTGTTAAGCTAGTAGAGGGATTATTAGAACTATTAAGACAATAATCCGCTTACATGAACGATGGGAGGCTTCACGATGTCTAGTAAAACACTTGCGAAATTTTTAGAAGAAAACTTAGAGGATTTAAAATCAAAGGGGCTTTATAACGTAATTGATCCGCTTGAGAGTTCAAATGGACCGATCATTACAATTGGCGGAAAAGAATATATTAACTTATCTTCAAACAACTATCTTGGATTAGCAACAGATAGCCGTTTGCAAGAAGCAGCAATTGGTGCTATTCATAAGTACGGTGTTGGAGCAGGGGCTGTTCGTACAATTAACGGTACTTTAGATTTGCATATTAAGTTAGAAGAAACAATTGCAAAGTTTAAACATACAGAAGCAGCAATTGCTTATCAATCAGGATTTAACTGTAATATGGCAGCGATTTCAGCTGTTATGGATAAAAATGATGCAATTCTTTCAGACGAATTAAACCATGCTTCTATTATTGATGGTAGTCGTCTATCAAAAGCAAAAATTATTGTTTATAAACATTCGGATATGGAAGATTTACGCCAAAAAGCAATTGCGGCGAAAGAATCAGGTCTTTACAATAAATTAATGGTAATTACAGACGGTGTCTTTTCAATGGATGGAGATGTTGCAAAACTACCAGAAATTGTTGAGATTGCAGAAGAGTTAGATTTAATGACATACGTAGATGATGCACACGGTTCAGGTGTACTTGGAAAAGGTGCAGGAACTGTAAAGCACTTCGGTCTTTCTGATAAAGTTGATTTCCAAATTGGTACATTATCAAAAGCAATTGGGGTAATTGGTGGATATGTAGCAGGGAAACAAAATTTAATTGACTGGTTAAAAGTTCGTTCACGTCCATTCTTATTCTCTACAGCATTAACACCAGCTGATGCAGCAGCTGGCATGAGATCAATTGAAATCTTAATGGAAAGCACAGAGTTACACGATCGCTTATGGGAAAATGGTCGCTACTTAAAACAAGGATTAAAAGAACTTGGCTTTAACATTGGGGAAAGTGAAGCGCCAATTACACCTTGTATCATTGGGGATGAGGTATTAACACAAGAATTTAGTAAACGTCTAAATGAAGAAGGTGTATACGCAAAATCTATCGTGTTCCCAACTGTAGCAAAAGGAACAGGGCGCGTTCGTAATATGCCTACAGCAGCTCATACGAAAGAAATGTTAGATGAAGCAATTCTTAAGTATGAAAAAGTAGGAAAAGAAATGGGCATCATTTAAGTAACGACATCTTTTGAATAGCTTGCAAATGAGGAGTGGGGAAAATGAAAAAAATTCTAGTAACCGGTTCTTTAGGGCAAATTGGTTCTGAACTAGTAATGAAACTTCGTGATGTATACGGCGCATCAAATGTTATTGCAACAGATATTCGTGAAACAGATAGTGAAGTAGTAACGTCTGGTCCATTTGAAACGTTAGATGTAACAGATGGACAAAAACTACATGATATCACAAAGCGTAATGAAGTAGATACAATTATTCATTTAGCAGCTTTACTTTCAGCAACAGCAGAAAAAAATCCGTTATTTGCATGGAACTTAAATATGGGCGGACTTGTAAATGCATTAGAAGCAGCTCGTGAATTAAACTGTAAATTCTTCACGCCAAGTTCTATCGGCGCATTCGGTCCATCGACGCCAAAAGATAATACACCGCAAGATACAATTCAGCGTCCTACTACGATGTACGGGGTAAACAAAGTGGCAGGAGAATTACTATGTGATTATTATCATCAAAAATTTGGTGTAGATACGCGCGGTGTCCGTTTCCCAGGTTTAATTTCTTACGTAGCTCCTCCAGGAGGCGGAACAACTGATTATGCAGTTGAAATTTATTATGAGGCGATTAAAAAAGGTGCATACACCTCATACATTGCTGAAGGAACGTACATGGACATGATGTATATGCCTGATGCTTTACAAGCGATCATTTCATTAATGGAAGCTGATCCAAGTAAGCTAGTGCATAGAAATGCATTTAACATTACAGCAATGAGCTTCGAGCCAGAGCAAATTGCAGCGTCAATTCGTAAACACATTCCGACGTTTACAATGGATTACGCAGTAGATTCAGCTCGTCAAACAATCGCTGATAGCTGGCCAAACTCTATTGACGCAACTGCAGCAATGAAAGAGTGGGGCTTTAAAGCAGAATACGATTTAGACAAAATGACAACTGACATGCTGGCTAAGTTAAAAAAAAAGCTCGCAGCTGAGTTAGTGATGAATTAATAGGAAGAGTCGATTCTTAGGAATCGGCTCTTCATTATTTTTGGGAGGAGAGAAGTCTTATGCAAAGAGTTGATGTCGTATACGCACTAATACATGACGAGGAAATAGATAAAATATTAATGGTACATAATACAGAACAAAACGTTTGGTCATTGCCAGGTGGGGCTGTGGAAAAAGGTGAAATATTAGAGGAAGCACTAATAAGAGAAGTGAAAGAAGAGACAGGTTTAACTGCTACGTTAGGTGGACTTGTTGCGATCAATGAAAAATTCTTTGAAGAATCAGGGAATCATGCACTGTTTTTTACATTCCGAGCGAATGTAGTAAAAGGGGAACTTATTGCGGAAGATGAAGGTGAAATTTCTGCAATAGAGTGGGTAGATCGAACAATTGCGAATGAGCGCTTCCCATACTATGACGGAGGATTTGAATCTTTATTAGAAGTAGCCATTCCATACAAGTTTCAACCAGAAACAAAGTAATTGAACGAAAAAACAGGAGCCACAAGGCTCCTGTTTTCTATTCAATCGTCTTCAGTAATAGTTTTTTCAGCAATGGTTTAATCTTCAATCGTAAATCTTCAGCATGATTTGCAACTAAGAAGTGATGGTTATAAATGTTTTTCATCAATTGATAAGTTGCTTCTTTCGCTTCGCCTTCTTCGATGAAGATACCGATTACTTCCATACCACTTTTACGCGCGAGTTTAACAGCTTCATGCGTATCTAAAATTCCGTCTTGTTGATAGTCTAGCGCAGAAGGCTCACCGTCTGTGAAGACTAGTAAGAATTTATGTTTCTCAGGTCTTTTGGCAAGTTTTTCAGAAACGATACGAATAATATATCCGTCGCGGTTATCTTCTTCTTCACGAAGTTGCATAATTTCTGGACCAACGTTTGGTAACGTTGAGTTTTTATAATTTACAACTTCATGAATAACGTTCGGCTTATCTTCAGGTTTAGCGCTAGAGGCATCTTCCCAAAATCCGCTAATAGCGTGCGGGATTTTTAAAGACTTTAAAGCTTCATGGAATAGTACAACACTCTTCTTCGTTTCTTCCATTTTGTTATACATAGAACCAGAACAGTCAACTAACAGTTGGAATGCAACATCGAGTTCTTGTGACTCTTGTCCTTTTTTATAAAACATACGTGGTTGTTTTTCGGTATAAATACGAAGGAATTTCTTACGAAGTCTTCCGTAATATTTATCACTATTCGCATTCGTTTTATTTTCAATCGTTTTTTCGATAATTTTCTTTAATTCTTTTACATCTTTATTGACGACTGATTTGATAGCTTGGTAATCTTTTTTCTAATCTGAGTTTGCTTTGCGAGCTTCTTTAAATGTATGAGAAGCACCTACATTATACTTACCGTATGCACCGTCGTGCTGGCTAGAAGCGTGTGAAGCCCTTGCTTCTTCTGTATCAGCGCCATCAAAGTTGGATTGTGTACTTTTTTGAGAAGTACCTTGTACAGAACCAAGTGCTTGGTCGCCATCTTCTGATTCGCGAGCAGTATCGCCCATCATGTTTGTTTTTGTTCCGCTTTCTAATTCAAAGCGTAAAAAGTTCTCGTTTTCGTTATTTTTATTTTCACGATGCCATGTGGAGAAACTTTCATCCATTTTGTTTTTATTTTCATCGTCATCTATAAGCTGCGTATCATCATTTGCTAAATCTTCGACGCGACAGTTCTTTTCGTCTGCAAGGACAGATAAGTAAAGTGGAGCATGTCCGAAATAGTTGTTAAGCATATCACTTTCAAGAAGCGCCTCTAAGCGATAGCGAATTTTCTCAACGATATACATAATATCTTCTGTATTACGTGCTTGGAATGTTTCATGTAAAATCGCTTCAATTTGCTCAAAATATTCATTATTAAACATTTCATATTTATCGCTCGTTAATGAAAGATAGCATAGGCAAAATAGACGATCACCGTGATAATTACGAACGCGGTTTATTTCATTTTGAGAGCCGAAATAGTTGCGGTACATTTCTTTTCGACGTTTAAAAACATGCTTCGTGCCAGGACGTAAGTTCTTTACGATTTCCTCAACGCGTAAATCTTCTAATAGAACAAATAATTGTGTTAAAAACTTTTTTAGGGGCGATTCTTGCAATTCAATCGCATAAGAACGAATTAAAGTCATGTCCGAGTAATGTTTATTACCAAGTGCTTTTAAGAACACTTCGCTTTTTAATCCGATTACTGTATCTTCTTCTTTTCGATCATCCCAAAAGTGACTAATGACAACTTTCTTTTCAATTTCGTCGTAGTATGCTTTATAGCCATATTCAAGATAGGCATCGTCTTCTTTTAGAAGGGCATACATTAAGTTTTCCATTTGTAGAAACAGCGACGCATCAATTTTTTTGTCACTAAAAATTTGTCTCATAAATTATCCCTCAAAGAAATAACTTTCTGCTAATTCACGGACAGTCATTTGTTCTGTTTCATCATTAAGTTTTGCAATTATGCTTCGTTCAATCGCTCGCATAATAGGAATATATACACCTAAATCACATGCGTCGATAATACCACGAATACTTGCTGCTTCTTCACTTACACGTCCATCGCGAGCTAAAGGCATAAGGTCGCTTGCAAATGCAACAAACTTTTCAATTGTTGCAACATCATTTAATTTTGATTCTGCTAATAATAGTTCTTTTAATGTGTCACCTTGAATGTAAGGAACTTCAATAATAACGAAACGGTTTTTTAACGCTTCATTTAGTTCACTTGTTCCAACGTAACCTTCGTTAATCGCAGCAATTACACGGTATTCGTCATCACCGTATACAACCTCTTGTGTAAATGGGTTTGTGATCATTTTACGGTAATCTAATGCGCCGTGAAGTAGCGGTAAAGTTTCAGGTTTTGCCATATTGATTTCGTCAATATATAGGAAGTGACCGTTCTTCATTGCTTTCATAAGAGGACCGTTAACGAATGAAACTTCAGATGCACCATCTTTCGTTTGTAGTGTGTTGTATCCTAAGATACCCTCTACATCTAAGTCGACAGAGCAGTTAATGCTATGCATTGGTTTTTGGAATAAAGAAGAAAGAGTTTCCGCTAGTACTGTTTTACCACTACCAGTCGGTCCTTTTAATAGAATGTTCTTGCCAAGAAGAAGTGCTGTAATCGCATCTTCAATAATGCTATTATCAGACGCTTTATATATTTTCGTTCCGATTAAATGTGCATTTTCACCAGCTTCTTGTTTATTCTTTTCATGAATCGTAGAAAGCTGTTGTTTTAAATCAGCATGTATATGAAATTGTTCTAACATGTATTTCCCACCTAACATTATTTTCATAAAGTAATACATCTTATGATAACTTGTTTTAATATGGTATGCAAAGAAAAGGAAGGAGGATAAAGGGAAAAGAAAAAGCAATCAAGATAAAGTTGATTGCCTACAGTAAAGGAGAAATGAGCCTCATGAAAGACTCCAATATGCGTTTTTTTATACTTCTTTTTTGGAAAGAGTTCCATTTAATTTCAGTTGAATGTTTAAAATCTTCTTCGAAATCACATTTAATATCGTGAACTGTTTTTGATTCATAAAGTACGCTAATAATTTCGTAATTCAATTCAAAGCTACGTACATCCATGTTCGCTGTTCCGATAGTTGCAATTGTATCATCAACGAGTACAATTTTTGCATGCATAAAACCATCTTTATAACTGTAAATAGAAGCACCAGCTTTTAAAAGCGGAGTGAAATAGGATTGAGATGCTTGATCGCTAATGATGCTATCACTTTTACCTGGATATAAAATCCGTACATCTATTCCGGCAATTGCACTTAAGCGTAATAATGTTAAAGTTTCTTGATCTGGAATAAAGTAAGGGGTAGCGATCCAAATGGATTTTTTTGCAGAGCCCATAACAGCTAATAATGTATTACGAATACTTTTATCATCGGAGCTTGGTCCGCTTGCTACGATTTGAACAGCACCTTCTGCATTTGAAATTTCTTTACCTGGGAAGTATTGTCTATTCATGAATTGATCCCAGGAATAGGTATTTAAACCACTAGAGGCATAGAGCCAGTCTTCTAGAAAGATTGCTTGTAATTTATATAATGCTTTTCCTTCTATTTTTAAATGACTATCACGCCAAACGGGAAATTTCTTTGAACGGCCAAGATATTCATCACCGACGTTGAGTCCTCCGGTAAAACCAATTTCTCCATCTACAATAACGATTTTTCGATGGTTACGATAATTGACAGTTTCAAGTAACCAAGCTGAAAAAATAGGGTCAAATTCTACAATTTCAATCCCAGCTTCTTTCATAGGTTGCAAAAATCGTCTTCTTAACGTATTACTTCCAAGGCCATCATAAAGGAAGCGTACAATAACACCATCTTTTGCTTTTTGTATTAAAGCATCTCGAACTTTTGTACCAATTTCATCAGATTTATAAATGTAGTATTGAATATGTATATGATGCTTTGCCTGCTCTATAGCTCGCAAAATTTCTGAAAATGTTTGATCTCCGTTTGTTAAAAGTTTTGTAGTTGTTTTATCTGCGGCAGGACCACCTCCAAATTTTTGTATGACTTCTGTTAAATGTATGGAACGTTCATTTAGTGGGACTGTGAGTAATAACTCTAGTCTTCTTCCTTCTAATATTTCACGGAATAATTTTCTTTGTTCTTCTGAACGATGGAGATGTTTTTTTCTTCTCCAGCGGCTGCGTCCGAAAATAGCGTATAAAAGCACACCTATAATAGGAAGAAGTGCTAATACTAAAAACCATGCTAACGTACTTTGTGGAGATCTATTTTCTATAAAAATAACGAATGAAATTCCGACGATTGTGATGGACCATAGAGCACCGACAAATGTATATAACGAAATATACGATGTATTTAATAGGAACAGAACGATAGATACGATTGTAAATATTAATAGTAATTGAACGATAGGCTTTTTCATTTCTATATAATTCCCCTAATCTTTTTTCAATATAGACTTCTTAAATAGAAGATGTAATATGACATCTTTATTATAAGGTGTTTTGCTTTTTTTACAAAATATAGACATATCACCTATACTTTCCGCATTTGTCCTACATACAGTGTACTATCCCATTTTTTATCTCACTCTTAACGCATATGAAAATGAAAAAATCGAAAAGGAGCGGAGAAACATGAATTATATAGAAAACAATGGATTGTACTATCGGAATCATCATCATGGAGGACACAATCATGGTGGGCACAATCATAACGGTGGACATCATCACCATGGAGGACACAATCACTATGATCACCATCATCATCACGGAGGCGGATGGGGCTGGGGTGGTGGTAGTTCATGGGGAGGTGGATTTTTCCCTGGAAGCTTTGCAGGAGGAGTGTTAGGCGGACTGACAGCTGGTGCATTAACAGGTGCAACAAGTGGAGGATATTATCCAGCTCCATATCCAGTAGCTTATCCATCGCCATACCCTGTAACGTATCCAATGCCATACCCAGGTTATCAGCAAATACCATATTCGTATTAAATTAAAAAAGAGGCTATCCTCTTTTTTAGTTTAATACAGTATTTATTTATAAAATAATTCCAAAGTTAAGGTAGAAATATGTTAATATTTTGTTATTGTAATTCAAAAACATACACATTAATGTAGATTTTCATATTATTATTCGTGAATAGTTATGTAGTATGATCTAATTTCTATTTCGTTATTAAAAACAAAGAGATCAGATATGAGTGGTATTAGTTGGAAACAAGGCTTGCATAGAGCTACTTAAAAGGATTGCGGTATAATAAGGCGCGAAGTAATTAGAGATATGGGAAGCTACCAGTTATAATTGAAACGGTATAATATTGCTTTTTATTACAAATAATATTATGTTATTTTAATCGGTTTATTTAAAAAGATAATTTATGTAAAGGGCTAGTATTAGAAAATGAAATATCTCTATTTCTATGAAGAGAAACAGGTTGTGTTTTAGTCAGATAGAAGCAAGGAGAGATGCGCATGCTAGAACAGAGAGGTCATGCATTATATGACTCTTCGTTGCGAGATTTAAAGTTAGCATTAGATGAGTCTTCAATTGTTGCAATTACAGACCGAGAAGGTCTTATTACATATGTAAATGATAAATTTTGTGAAATCTCTAAATACAAAAGGGAAGAATTAATTGGAAAAGATCACCGTATTTTAAATTCAGGTCATCATCCGAAAACCTTTTTTCAAAACTTATGGAAACGTATTTTGAATGGGAAAGTATGGACAGGTGAGATTCGGAATCGAGCGAAAGATGGTACATATTATTGGGTCAAAACAACAATTGTTCCATTTTTAAATGAAAAAGGAGAGCCATACCAGTTTATCGCAATACGAAATGATATTAGTAGTAGAAAAGAAGCGGAACAGAGGTTGCGGCTAAGTGAAAGTCGTTATAGGGAACTTGCCTATCATGATGCTTTAACGAGTTTGCCGAACCGTTTGCAATTAATAACGACCGTTAATAAATTGATTGCAGATAAAAAAGAATTTGGTATGATTTACTTTGATTTGGACCGTTTTAAATTAGTAAATGATACGTTAGGTCATATGATAGGGGACTTACTTTTAAGCGAAGTCGCTTCAAGGTTGCATTATGTACTAGGAGAGAAAGATGTTCTGGCTAGGCTAGGTGGCGACGAATTTGTGCTGTTAACAAAAAATCATAGACAAGATGATATGAGGCAGTTAGCGACATCTGTGTTGTCATGTTTCCAGGCACCATTTATTATTGAAGGCCATGAAGTATATATTTCAGCTAGTCTAGGACTTTGTTCTTATCCACAAGACGGACAAGACGTGGAAACATTATTGAAAAACTCCGACTTAGCTATGTATAGTGCAAAAGAACAGGGGAGAAATGCTGCATGTTTCTTTACGGATGAGCTACGCGCGAAAATAAATCGTAGAATGAAAGTTGAGTTTGCTTTGCAAAAGGCAATTCGTGATGAAGAGTTAGATGTAGTATTGCAGCCTATTATTGATTTGAAAACGAAGAGATATTCTGGTATAGAAGCTCTAGTACGCTGTATGACAGAAGACGGACCTATTTCACCAAACGAATTTATCCCGGTAGCTGAAGAGTCTGGACTTATTATAAAGCTAGGAGACTGGGTATTAGAAAAATCGTGCCGATTGTTTAAAACATTGCCAAGTTATCAAGAAGGACTAAAGTTATCAGTGAATTTATCTATACAACAATTAATGCAGAAACGTTTTATTTTCTCTGTACGTAGCATTTTAAAGAGAACGGGTTTTCCTCCGAACCGTTTAATATTAGAAATAACGGAAAGCATAGCAGTCCGCCATTTTGATTATATTATTGCTACATTACAAGAATTAAGAAATATGGGTGTGTTAATTGCTTTGGATGATTTCGGAACTGGCTATTCTTCCTTATATTATTTAAAACAACTACCACTGGATATTGTAAAAATTGATCGTAATTTTATTCGTGAATTTCATTATGATCACGCACAACCAGAACGAACGATTGTAAAATCCGTTATTGAAATTGCTCATAGTTTAAATTTAGCAGTAGTTGCTGAAGGAGTAGAAACAGTAGAGCAAGAGAGTTTGTTACAATCAATGAGCTGTGATTATGTACAGGGATTTTATTATGCGAAACCTTTATCTGTAGGAGAGCTAAAAGAAAAGTTAATTACAGATTTTTAATAAAAAAGAGAAGCCAGCTGGTCATCTCCCTGTCAAGTAGACAGTAATAAAAAGAGTATTATGCCACGGCCTTTTCCCGATATTCTATCGGGGAAAGGCCGTGAAGT